>LJZT01000165.1 GCA_001314905.1 Phormidium sp. OSCR | reverse complement strand
GGAATAGGGAATAGGGAATAGGGAATAGGGAATAGGGAATAGGGAATAGGGAATAGGGAATAGGGAATAGGGAATAGGGAATAGGGAATAGGGAATAGGCAAGAGGTTGGGGATTCTCTCCCAATTCAGGGTGTCCTAAGCGAACCTTCACTTGCTATATACAAAGTAGCCAGCACAAAGTAGCCAGCGCTCATCATTGAGATGATAGAGCGCTGGCTACTTTACGAGGGTTTAATACTGGGTTTAATACTTGGGAATTGAGGCATCAATCTCCTCACTCCAGGCGATAATACCGCCTTTGAGATTCGTTCCCTCAATCCCCGCTTCCTTGAGGATCGATAATGCTTTAGCCGATCGCCCCCCGAGCTTACAATGAGCAATTAGACGCTTGCCGTCAAGCATGGATTTGATTTTATCAACTCCGTTCCCCTCCTCAATCTCAGATAAAGGAACCAGAGTTGAGCCGTCAATCTTACCAATGTCATACTCATTGGGATTGCGGACATCCACGAGAACAAAGTCATCAGAACCGCTATCCATCAGCGCTTTCAGTTCCGAGACGGTCATTTCTTGAAGATCCATTTTTTGTTTATTTTCCTCTGCTTTGGCCTGGGGAATCCCACAAAACTGCTCATAATCAATGAGCTTGTCAATTTTGGGGCGTTCCGGATTCGGTCGTAACTTCAATTCCCGGAACGACATCTCCAAGGAATTATACAGTAACAGCCGACCACTCAAGGTGGTGCCGCGACCGAGAATAATCTTCAGGGTTTCCGTCGCCTGAATCACCCCAATCATCCCCGGTAAAATCCCTAACACCCCTCCCTCTGCACAAGAGGGAACCATTCCTGGTGGTGGAGGTTCGGGATATAAGTCTCGATAGTTGGGGCCACCTTCATAGTTAAACACCGTCGCCTGGCCCTCAAAGCGGAAGATAGACCCATAAACGTTGGGTTTGTTGAGTAAAACACAGGCATCATTGACAAGATACCGCGTCGGGAAGTTATCGGTTCCATCGACGACGATATCATAGGGTTCGATGATCTCTAGGGCATTCTCGGACGACAGGCGCGTTTCATAGAGATGAACCTGACAATCGGGGTTAATCTCATGAATGCGATTTTTGGCCGATTCGATTTTCGCTTTCCCCACCCAAGAGGTTCCGTGAATCACTTGGCGTTGTAGGTTCGAGTTGTCCACAACATCGAAATCTACAATGCCCAGAGTACCGATTCCAGCGGCAGCGAGATACAGTAATAAGGGAGATCCGAGTCCCCCGGTTCCGATGCAGAGCACTTTGGCGGCTTTGAGACGCTTTTGCCCTTCTAATCCGACTTCTGGCAGGATAAGATGGCGTGAATAGCGTTCATAGTCCGCATTCGTCAGTTGAATTTGCTCTAAGTTTGGATTGAGCATGATGATGAGTCTAGGACTTTGGTAGAGTCGAGAACGTTTATCGTCCAGTGTATTATTCTAGCGACTGCGATCGCCTTCGAGATATCCTTTTAAGCCAACAGTCTCAACCTGAAGTCTCAGCGGATGTATTCAGGGGAACCGCTTGAAACTGTTGCCTTTCATCCAATCGCCAGCAACGACTGTCCCAGGTTTTGCCATCACGAACCGCCAGAATTAGATAATAGTACTCTGGCCAGGCCCATTGGCGATCGCACTCGGAGGGAATCGCCTCATGATTGGGATGGGAGTGATAAATCCCGAGAATCTGCCAATGGCGATCGCGGGCCGTCTTCTGAGCCGCTAACATCAGTTCTGGGGCAATGGTATAACGGCGTTCCCTAGTTGCCCCGTCTTCGACATCTTCAAACTGCACCGCCGACTCCTCATCCCAAGCATTCTCCGCCGGCCAAACCTCTGTCACCCGTGCCTGTTCCCCCACATGGGTTCCCAGCAGCAAACCACAGCCTTCACGAGGATAAGCCATTTCTGCATGACGGCGAAGGTTCTGTAACTGTTGGCTGGAGATGTTGATACTCATTCAAAATTGTACGGTTAAAAGTTGACCTATTTATTGCCTATTTATTGCCTATTGCCCGAAGAGGGCAGCCACAAGGGCGTGCCCCTACGGTATTCACCATTTCAGTATCCCAACAACGCATTCCACGTCATCGGCCCAACCACCCCATCAACCGTGAGGCCCGAACGAGACTGGAAGCGTTCGACGGCTGTAATCGTCGCCGCTCGATAAATTCCGTCAATCTCCCCCTGATAGATGCCTAAATCTTGTAATAACAGTTGCAATTCAACCACAGCAGACCCTTCATCGCCGCGAGATAGCATCGGTAAATTACGACTGGGGGGCGTTGCCACAGAGTTGGCTGGAACGGCGGTGTTGGCCATATCGGGAGCTGGAAGCCATTGGTTAGAACTGGCGGTGTCGGGGCGAGTTCCTTGGGGCAGGGGGTCATAAACGGGAGTGGCAACACCGCCGAAAGGAACCGTGGGGAACAGGCGATTCCAAGTCTGAATGCCAACGACCCCGTCCGCGTCAATTCCGGCGGCTTGCTGGAAGGCTGAGACGGCGCTAGCCGTCTGTTGGCCATACTCCCCAGTCACCGTCCCTCGATAGAATCCCATCAGTTGTAACATGGCCTGTAATTCCCGCACTTCGGCTCCATTACTGCCAACTCGCAATAGGGGCCGAGTCAGGTTAAGATCCAGAGAGCCTTGAGAAAGTTGCATCGATGGCTCTGTTTGGGGTTTTGTCCAAGCGATTTCGGGCATGGCGATCGCACCGGCCATCATCAAACCCACAAAGAAACACTGAGACAGACGTGGGTGATTTAAGACAAGCTTTGGCATAACGAAGAACTCCCAACAGATTGGCCAACCGTGGATTCAGAGGCGCACAGTCCTACGTCGATCCACATTGACATTTTGACATAGGTTTTGACAGAGGTTTTGACAGAGATTTGGACAGAGATTTGGACAGAGATTTGGACAGAGGTGAGAGCCGGGGAGTCCTCTTTCACCGCCTCCTAGAGTGCCGATTGGTCTGAGACTCATTCTCACGGCTCTCAGGATAATGTAGGGGTTTTGTGGTAGAGTTTTAGAGGACTTGAACCCTGATTCCTAGGGAGTTTGAGAGTTCCCCCGTCGTCAAAACGAAGCGTAAGTTGTGACATATAAAGTCGGTATACTCGGATTAGGCACAGTTGGCACCGGAACGGCGCAGATCCTTTTAGATCCCGCCGGCCGTCATCCCATGCTCAAGGACTTAGAGGTGGCTCAAGTGGGGGTGCGATCGCTCGACAAACCCCGAGGGGTGAACTTGCCCAGTTCCGTCTTCACTACAGACGTAGAGGCTCTCGTCGCTCACCCCGATCTTGATATTGTTGTCGAACTCATCGGCGGGGTTGAACCGGCGCGATCGCTCATCCTCAAGGCGATCGCCCACGGAAAACATATTGTCACCGCCAACAAAGCCGTCATTTCCCGTCATGGCGATGAAATCTTCGACGCCGCCAACGAGAAAGGCGTTTACGTGATGCTCGAAGCCGCCGTCGGCGGCGGGATTCCCGTGATTCAACCCCTCAAACAGGCGCTCGGGGTTAATCGCATCAAACGAGTCACCGGGATTGTCAACGGAACCACCAACTATATCCTCACCCGCATGAAAAATGAGGGGGCCGACTTTGCTGAGGTTCTGGCCGATGCACAACGCCTCGGCTATGCAGAAGCAGACCCCACCGCTGACGTAGATGGCCTCGATGCGGCTGATAAAATCGCTATTTTGGCCTCGTTAGCCTTTGGCGGTCGCATTCGCCTAGAAGATGTCCATTGCGAGGGGATTCGTCACATTAGTTCCACGGAAATCGACTACGCCGAAAAACTGGGTTTTATTATTAAACTGTTGGCGATCGCCCAAGAAGACATCCCCGAAAATAGCGACGATGGAACCCCTCAAAAACTCTCCCTGAAGGTCCATCCCACCCTACTCCCTAAATCCCATCCCCTAGCCAGCGTCGATGGGGTCTTTAACGCCATTCTCGTCGAAGGAGAACCCCTCGGACAAGTGATGTTCTCGGGTCCCGGAGCCGGGGCCGGGGCCACCGCCAGTGCTGTGGTCTCCGATATCCTCAATATCGCCGCCATCCTCAAAACCGAAACCGAGCCAATTCCCCATCCTCTCCTGAGTTGCACCCATCAACACTTCTGTGCGATCGCCCCTATGGAAGACTCGGTGACGCGCTTCTATATCCGGGTCAAAACCCAAGACTCGTCTGGAGTGATTGGTCAACTCGGAACCTGTTTTGGCAATCATGACGTGAGCCTAGAGTCCATCGTCCAAATTGGCTTACAAGATGACCTCGCCGAAATTGTCCTCGTCACCCATCATGTCCGCGAAGGAGATTTCCGCCAAGCATTAGCCGCCATCTCTAACTTAGAAGCTGTGGCTGATATTCCCAGTGTGATTCGGGTTTGGTAGCACTCTGCCACAAGAAAGGCGGGCCAAACGGCCCGCCAGCTAGGTGTTGAGAGAAAAGGTGATATCGATGGCGGCTCTCACCAGCCTCGATATCAAGATTTAAAAACTAAAGGTTGTCCGGATAGTCCCTACCCACTGAGCATCGTTATTTTCGTTATGTTCCGGGTTGGTAATCACGAAGAAGCCAGGGGTAATGGCAATATTGTCATTGAGGCGATAGCGATAGAAGGCCTCAATATGCAGAGACGTGTCGGTATCTTCTTGTCCCAGCAGAGCCGGATCTGAGCGTTGCACTCGCGTCGCTTGAGGAGGAACCCCGACAATCAATCCCGCCAAGTTCCCTGCACCACCCAAATCGGGAGCCGTCAACGCCACCGAGTAGTTGATCACCTCAGCTTGGTCGCCATCTTGGAACCCATTTCCATTATTCTGAGCATTGGCCCAAGTGAAACCGAACCAACCTGAGAAATCAATCGCACCGAGTCCGACGCGGAACTGAGCGCCGACCGAATCAGAGGAAACAGCCACATCACTGCCAAAAGGATTAGTGGCGCGACGGCTTCCGGTACTCCCCGAGAGATTAACCTCACCACCGGGAGCATAGCTACGGTGATAGGACACGCCCACATCAAGGGCATCACTCAGGCCATAGGTCAGGTTCGCAAAAGCGCCATATTGCCCGTTAAACAGAGCGTTCTTGCGTTGGGGATTGTTAGCATTACCGGTCAGATAACCGAGATCCAAGCCAAGATTACCGAAGCGACCTTGAATTGCACCGCCAGTACCACCCGCAAGACGGAATAGGGGGTTAAAGCGTCCGAAACGAGAAATAGCACCACTACCACTACTAGCTTGAGGACCCAAGAAAGTGGGAACTCCGTCGGCGCCTATTCTAGCCGCGATATAACCCCGGAAATTATCCCCGAGAGGGAAGCGGTAGTAGATATTATCGACTTCCACACCGCCGGAGTTGCCCGCAAACCCCATTCGGGTCATGTTGGTTCCCGTGAGTCCTCCCCCGAACTCGTCGATGTTATGGTCTTGCAGGCGAACCTGTAGCTGATCGCGGCCCGTAAAACTCGCGTCAAAGCTCAGCCGCGTGCGATAGGCTAACTGAGTTTGAGTGAGATCCTCACCGGCTCCAATGGCATCACCAAAGGTATCCGAAAGCGCAAAAATGGCTTCTCCATTCAGTTTCGTGGTGGTAGAGAACTGATTGGCTTCGAGTTCAGCGGTGCGAGCCTCTAAACCATCAACCCGGCCTCGTAGGGTGGCCAATTCAGCAGCAAACTCTTCTTGTAAGCGGCGAATGGTAGCCAAGTCACTGGGATCGAGGCTATCCCCATCACCCAC
>LJZT01000164.1 GCA_001314905.1 Phormidium sp. OSCR | reverse complement strand
ACTTGGGTGCGTTGGCTCCACGATTCTACCACATATTTTTAGTCAAAATTCATCTCACCGCTAAGCCTTCGGCTCTAACGGGAGTCTTCTTTTGACATTGTAAGATAAAATCCTGACTCTTGCCAATGGCGGCAAGTTTTGCCCTCTCGTCACTCTCACCTCTCTACGCCCTTGACTTGTTTACCCTTTTTTCCTAGGACACCCCGGCTCGGGGAACAACGCTATTGGCGTTGGCGCGGTTGGACGATCGCCTACAGTTATACACCCGGACTCAGGCCGGATGCCCCGCCGCTGATTCTCATTCACGGTTTCGGCGGCTCGATTGGCCATTGGCGACATAATCTCGGGCCGCTGAGTCAGCAGCATCCGGTTTATGCTCTGGATCTGTTGGGCTTTGGGAATTCAACCAAGGCGGCAACGGCCTACAATGTGTCCTTGTGGGTTGAACAGGTGTATGAGTTTTGGCATCTGGTGGTGCGTCGTCGAGCGGTTTGGGTGGGCCATTCCATTGGCTCTCTGGTGGCGGTCGTGGGGGCGGCTCGTCATCCTGAGGCGGTTTGTGGCTATGTGGCCATTACACTCCCTGATCCGGGGTTACGTCGCGCCCTGTTGCCCCCATTTGCCCGTCCTCTGGTGGCGGCTATTGAACGACTGTTTACGTCCCCTTTGCTGCTTACCCCCCTCCTCTGTGCGATTCGACCTCCGAAACGACTGCGTCCCTGGGCCAAGATGGCCTATGAAAATCCTGAGTATGTTGATGAGGACCTCTTGGAGATTTTTTCGAGGCCGGCCCGCGATCGCGGTGCTGGGGGAACCTTGTCTCGCCTGGCCCGTGCGGCGAGTGAGGTGGACTTCTGCCCCAATTTGCGCGATCTGCTGCCCGAGATGACGATGCCGGGATTATTGCTCTGGTCTCGCGGCGATCGCATGGTTCCCCCTCGCCTGGCTCGCCCTCAACAGTTTGGCGAGCTACAGGCTAATCTCGAACTCCTAGAGTTAGACTATGGGGGGCATTGCGTCCATGATGAAGCTGCCCCTCAGGTCAACGAGATTATTGGTCATTGGGTTGCATCTCGCCTGGCCGAGGAGTCGATAACCATCCGGTGACCCTTCCCCCTCCTTCGTAGGTTAAAGGGGAAAACAGTTGAGGTGATGACCCTCTCGCCCTATCAATGGCGAATTTTTTATGCTATTTTTCAACGCAGTTTGCCCAACACCACACACAATTGGTTTTGACTGGCCAATAACCGGGATCAGGGCAACTGTTGTTTCCCATGATCCCGTTGTTGTGCCGTCGAGCCCGCAAGGAGAAATATGCTCAGAGTTCACTGGTGGTTATCCAGTCTCACAAGTGTTTTAATGTTGGCTCTCTTGGCCCCAATTGCCCAAGGGAGTCCCATCAAAACGTCAGTCCCAGATGTCAAGACCCTGGGATTTGACCCTAGCGCCCCGCCCAATTCCCTGAATGTCGCCGTGGACTCTCAAGGAGCCGAGGATAATTCGTCGGTTGATTCCCTCACTCAGTCCCCTCGGTCGTCCATGGCCACGATTGAGGCGATTGATATTACCATCGAGGGCAATCGCATTTTGATTCGAGCCGATCGCCCCCTCGATCAGCGCTCCTATTGGGATCGAAACACCCTGGCCTATCAAATTGAGATTCGCGGCGCACAACTGTCGAGGAACTTCCAACCGCCCAATGCTCAAGACAGTCAGTCCATCTCTTGGGTACGGGCTGAACAAGCTGATCCCGAAACGGTTATGGTGCGCATCATGCCGGCGCCCCAAGTGTCGGTGGGTGAGATTAATCAGCCCAGTCCGAGTTTGCTATCTCTAGAACTCAATGGCTATCAGGCCACAACGCCATTACCTCGACCTAATTTGGGGATGGGTAGTGGAATCACCGATTATCCCGATCCGGGCACGATCCCAGAGGGACAAATTGTCATTGTCCTCGATCCCGGTCATGGGGGAAGTGACCCCGGCGCGGTCGGCATTGGCGGACTGAGTGAGACTGATATCGTTAACCCCATGTCTCACCGGATTCGCGATCTCCTCGAAGAACAGGGGGTACGGGTGATTCTGACTCGTGAGGATAACCGCACGGTGGATTTACAACCTCGGGTGGAATTGGCCAATCGACTCGATGCCAATCTCTTTGTGAGCTTACACGCCAATGCGATTAGCATGAGTCGCCCGGATGTGAATGGGATTGAAACCTATTATTTCCAGTCGGGGGAACAGTTGGCTCGCACAATCCACAGCCACCTGCTTGAGGCGACGGGTGGCCCCGATCGCGGGGTGCGAACGGCTCGCTTTTATGTGCTACGCCATACCCGAATGCCAGCGGTGTTGTTGGAGTTAGGGTTTGTGACGGGGAACCAAGATGCTCGTCGTTTGGCGGACCCGCAGTATCGGGAGCGTCTCTCTCAGGCGATTACCCGTGGTATTTTGCAATATGTTCGCCAATATTGCCCAGGTCCTCGTTGTTAGCCACTGTTGTTAGCTACTGTTGTTAGCTACTGTTGTTAGTCACTCAGGAGATGGACTGAGTCTCGAAGACGCTCCCCTGGGCGGGTTGGGATCTCAGCACGATTTTCGGACATTTTTTGGACAATTCTATGACCAACCACAACCAGCCGATTGGGGTTTTTGATAGCGGTGTGGGCGGATTAACCGTCTTGCGGGCTATGTATCGACAGCTTCGGGATGAGTCGGTTCTCTATTTCGGGGATACGGCTCGTTTGCCCTACGGGACGCGCTCGCCTCAGGAAATTCGCCAGTTTGTGCGCGAGATTCTGCTCTGGATGGCTCAGTCTCAGGTAAAGATGGCGATCGTGGCCTGTAACACCAGTTCGGCTCTGGCGTTGGAGGCGGTCCGCTCGGAATTTGATTTTCCCATTTTAGGCTTGATTTTGCCCGGCGCGCGGGCTGCGGTCGGTTGTGGACAACGGATTGGTGTGATTGCGACTCCAGCCACCGCCGCGAGTGGTGCCTATCGCCGGGCTATTTGGGAAATGAACCCCTCGGCTCGGGTTTGGGAAATTGGCTGTCCTGAGTTTGTGCCTCTGATTGAAGGCGATCGCATTCACACCCCCGAAACTCGCGAAATTATCCGGGAGTATCTTCAGCCGTTGTTACAGCAAAGGATTGACACGTTGGTCTATGGCTGTACTCACTATCCCCTACTTGAGCCGGTGTTACGGCAACTGCTGCCGCCTGAGGTGACTCTGGTTGACCCGGCAACCTATGTGGTCGAGGCCGCTGCACAGGAGTTGGATTTGTTGGGTCTGCGGGCGACCCCCGGAGCAGCGATGACCCGCTTCGGGGTCAGTGGCTGTCCCAAGTCCTTCGCTAGTCTGTCACGCCAATGGCTAGGCTTTGTGCCTGAGGTCGAACAAGTCCAGCTTCCGGATTTGGGACCCTCGCTGCCTGCGACTGAGTCGGTGGTGGATACGGTCTATCGGGTTGTAGAATCAAGGGAGGCAAGCTAATCACTCTCTACAGTCAGGGTTCGCCTGACAACTCGATTGGCTGTTCTATCGTTCTTTATTCCCTAAAGCCCTGTTATGTTATTCGGATTTAAGAAAAAGCTGACCTTGCCCACTCCCGAGGAGGCTTTGCCAGGACGTTCCCAAGCGATGCCGGTTCCTAAGCAGCATTTTGTTCTCAAGACGCCGCTGACGCCTCCGTATCCTGAGGGTATGGAGTTAGCTCTGTTTGGTTTAGGTTGTTTTTGGGGCGCTGAACGCTGTTTTTGGCAAGTTGAGGGGGTCTACAGTACTGCTGTGGGCTACGCCGCCGGTATTACCCCGAATCCCACCTATCAAGAGGTCTGTTCGGGCATGACCGGACATAATGAGGTGGTGCGTGTGGTCTATGACCCCAAACGCATCAGTTATGAATCTCTGTTACGTCAGTTTTGGGAAAGCCATAACCCCACTCAGGGGATGCGTCAGGGAAATGATACGGGGACTCAATATCGCTCTGGGATTTATGTCTATTCTCCAGAACAAAAAAGCCTGGCTGATGCGTCTCGGCAACGCTATCAAGCGGCTCTCAAGCAGGCTGGATATGGGGAGATTACCACTGAAATTTTAGACGCGCCGGAGTTCTATTACGCTGAGGAGTATCACCAACAGTATTTGGCGAAGAATCCTAATGGCTACTGTGGTCTCGGCGGAACGAATGTGAGTTGCCCGATGGGGATTCAAGAAACTCAACAGTCGGTTTAAGGTCTGAGTCTCCACTAGGGTCGCAACCGCTAGGGGCTATCAACGGTGACGAAGGCGGTTCCCTCTTCTGAACGGACATCGACGTAGAGTGAGCCGTCTTGGAGATAGCCCCAGACCGTTAGGGTGGCGATCGCCAGGGTCAGGGTAATGCTGATTATGCACTCGAATGGGCAGTCAAATGAGCGGGTTCGTTCCATGGTTTAGGCTCCTGGCTCACCGACCACAATACGGATGGAGGCTTGGCTGGTGAGCATCTTGGTTTAACAGTAAAGTTGAGTTTAAGATTTGAGTTTAAGTTAGAACTCTATGGTATCTAGGATACCCAGTCTCATCAGGGTTGAACTCGTTAAATTTACGGAATTTTAGGAAATTTCACAATAAGTTTTGCTACCATAAAAGGTTTGTTGAAGGCAAGACTGAGGCGTGATCAGGATTGACCCGCTTGCTAGGATGAACCCCGGAACTTTTAGCCAAACCCGCAAGAATCCTCCGCTTCAAATCTCTGATTGAAGCGTGAGATGAATTGCGGCAGTAACTTATGGTAGAGTGTTTATGGTGAATCTAATTTGCCTTAATGCTCAAAGTCGTCAAAATCAGACTCTACCCAAATAAGCAGCAGAAGCAATCGCTCGAGCAATCCTTCGGCAATTGCAGATGGCTGTGGAACTTGGGTCTGAACTGGATAAACCAAACCTACAAGGAGACTGGGAAAGGACTATCTAGTTACGACATCAAGAAAAAGATTCCCAGCCTCAAACAAGAGCATGAGTGGTTAAAGCTGACCTATTCACAATGCCTTCAACAGGTTTGCATTAACCTGGGAACCGCTTTTAACAACTTCTTTGAGAAGCGGGCCAGGTATCCGCGATTTAAGTCCAAACACGGCAAACAATCCATCCAGTATCCTCAAAATGTCAAGGTGTTGGAGAACGCCTTGAAGCTACCAAAGATTGGGGAAGTTAAAGCGGTTCTTCATCGACCAATAGAGGGCAAGGTAAAAACCGTCACAGTTACCAAAAATCGCTGCGACCAGTATTTTGCTTCCATTCTCTTTGAAGATGGAAAACCCAATCCAGATTCATCCACCGAGGGAAAAGCCATCGGTGTAGACCTGGGATTAAATCATTTTGCTGTAACGTCCGATGGGTCTAAGTTTAACAACCCAAGATGGATGGCTAAACATGAGTGTAACCTGAAACGCAAGCAGCAAGACTTATCGAGAAAACAAAAAGGGTCTAACAACCGAAATAAAGCACGAAAGAAAGTCGCTAAGGTACATAACAAAGTAGCGCGTTGTCGGGAGGATTTTCTGCACAAGCTATCGCGTAGGATAGTTGACGAAAACCAAGTCATCTGTGTGGAAAACCTCAATGTCAAAGGCATGGTCAAGAACCACAACCTGGCTAAGGCAATCAGCCAAGTCGGTTGGGGAATATTTTTGACCATGCTAAAGTACAAAGCCGAGCAGGAAGGGAAGCTCTACATTGAAGTTGATAGATTCTTCCCCTCTTCTAAAACCTGCAACGTTTGCTTGAATCAAATCGATAGTCTGTCACTAGATGTCAGAAATTGGACTT
>LJZT01000163.1 GCA_001314905.1 Phormidium sp. OSCR | reverse complement strand
AGCAGTTGGGAGAGACCCATTCCGACTATGCCAGTAGCTTAAACAATTTGGCGGGACTGTACCAGGATATGGGGCGGTTGGGGGAGGCGGAACGCCTTTACCGCCAAGCGAGGGAGATTTGGAAACAGCAGTTGGGAGAGACGCATCCCGACTATGCCATCAGCTTAAACAATTTGGCGTTACTGTACGTGGCGATGAATCTCCCCAATGCCGCCTTGGAACTGATGCAGGATGCCATCGCCATTGAAAATCGAGTCATTGGCGAGATATTAGCCATCAGTAGTGACCGACAACGGTTAGCCTATCTGCAACAAAACCGATACAATTTCGATGCGTTCCTCTCCCTGGTTCAGCAACATTTCCCCCATGACCCCGCCGCCAAACAAGCCGCCCTGGATGTCCTGTTACGACGCAAGGGCCTGGCCACAGAAGCGGGGATTGTGCTGCGAACCTCCATCCTCTCCCAACGCTACCGTCACCTCGCCCCCCAATATGAAGAGTACCGACAGCTTATCCGTCAACAGGCGTACCTCCGATTTCAGGCGCCGCCTCAGGTGAGGGCAGAACTTCCCCAACGGTTGGACGAGTTGCAGCAACAACAGGAGGCGTTAGAACAACGCTTGAGTCGGCAAATCCCAGAAATGAATCTGGAACAGCAATTAGAACAAGCCAATCGCCAAGCCATCGCCGCCAACCTCCCCCCCGGTTCCAGTCTTGTCGAGTTTGTCCAGTTTCGCGTCTACAATTTCTCAGCGGTGGAGGCGAAGGGAGAAGCCCGTTGGTCATCGCCCCGTTATTTGGCGTTTATCTTACCCGCCGGTCAGCCTGAGGCGGTGGAGATGCTGGATTTGGGGGAGGCGGCGGAGATTGATGAAGCCTGTCGGCAGTTCCGCCGTTGGGCATCTGGGGGCGACTCGACGACTTCGGGCAATAGCCGGGTGGTGGCGTTGGACTTGAAGGCGGAGTCTGAAGATATCCCGGTTGAGTCTTATCCTGATGTGGGCAAACATCTCTATCAACGTCTGATTCAACCCTTAACGGCCTATCTCTCGGCCCAACAGGTTCTCTATCTCTCCCCAGATGGGGAATTGGCGACTCTCCCCTTTGGCCTGCTGTCCCCCGATGGCACTCGGGAGTTGATGGGAGAGTATGAGTTACGCTATCTGAACGTGGGGCGGGATATTTTGCGCTTGACGGTGGACATTCCCGTTGAGTTGAGCCAGCCGTTGGTGATTGCCAATCCCGATTTTAATTTAGGTCTGAATCTCCCCCAGGCCCATCCGGTTGACTCTCCTAACTCCCCGCAGCGGCGCCAGTTCCGCCTGCGTCTGCCCAAGGAAGTTATTGTAGCCACCCTGGTCACAGTTGGGCTGTTGGGGGTCTTTGGGCTGTTGGCCCTATTTCCTGAATTGGCTGGGGGGCTATTGCTCCTGGGGATTATGCTGCTTCCCTTCGTGCTTCCCCGATGGTTGGAGTTGTCCCCGACGACGCCGGTTTCCTCCAGTTCACCTTCCTCCTTAACTCCCGGAAACGACTTCACCCCTGCCACCCCCTTCGGGGAAACGGCCAAAATTCCTGTCAATTGGGGGTCTCTACGTCGGGAGTTGGGGACAGAAGGGGGGATGAGGTTCGCCCCTCTTCCCGGAACCCAATTGGAGGGGGAACGGGTGGCCCAATTTTTAGGGGTGGCGGCTTATACGGGCGGCCAAGGGGTCAAGTCTTTGCTCTCTCAATCTCGCTCTCCCCAAGTTCTGCATCTTGCCACTCACGGCTATTTCTTGGAGGTGACGGCCCAGGACTCCTCCTCGGCTGAGACGTCCTTGGAGGTTTCCCAAGAGGACAAATTAGCCCCAGGAGTTGACCCCCTCACCCGCTCGGGTTTAGCTTTGGCGGGGGCGAATACGGCTTTGGTTTCAGGAGATTTGCCCCCCGAGGCGGAGGAAGGCCTACTCACGGCCCAGGGAACTCTGGCCTTAGATTTAACGGGAACGGCGTTAGTGGTGTTGTCGGCTTGTGAGACGGCGTTGGGGGCGAAGTCGATTGGGCAGGGGGTGATTGGTTTACGGCGCTCTTTCATTTTGGCGGGGGCGCAAACTGTGGTGATGAGTTTATGGAATGTCCCGGATGTGCCGACGGCGATTTTGATGGACCGCTTCTACGAGAATTTGTTCCAACGGGGACTCCCCCGCACGAAGGGGTTGGAGGAGGCGCAAGGCTATTTACGAGGGTTACGGGTGGGTCGGATGCGTCACAGTTGGTTAACGGAAGCGGTCATCGCTCAGGTGGGGGTCACTTCTCATGAGAGCGCCCTGTTCCTCAAGGAGTTATCGGCGAAACCGGATGACTCGATGCCTTTTGCGTCTCCGATGTACTGGGCTGCGTTTGTTTGTATTGGTGATTCTCGGGCAATAGGGAATAGGGAATAGGGAATAGGGAACAGGGAACAGGGAATAGGGAATAGGGAATAGGGAATAGGGAATAGGGAATAGGGAATAGGGAATAGGGAATAGGGAATAGGGAATAGTGAATAGGGAATAGGGATAACCCACCCCTGGCCCCTCCCAGGAGGGGAAGGGAATAGGGAATAGTGAATAGGGAATAGTGAATAGGGAACAGGGATAACCCACCCCTGGCCCCTCCCAGGAGGGGAAGGGAACAGGGAATAGGGAGTAGGTAGGGTGCCTTGTGGCGAAAATAAATGTTCGTGCGCCACCAGAAAATGGAAATCGCCGTCAACACCGCCTCCACATTTCCACAATCACGTTCATTTCTTATATCATCATCACATCATCCAAATTTCAAAAACACCCAGAAATGATACGTTTTTCTGGGTCGATTTTTTCTTTTAAAACCAATATTTATTAATGGAATATCCGCGTCACGCACCGTCCACAGATTTCAAACATCAACCCAATTCTCCAGCCTCAAACCGGAAACTCGCTCGAACTCGCGCATATTGTTCGTCACCAAAACCAAATCTCGGCTTTTGGCCTGCGCTGCAATCAGTAGATCGTAAGCGCCAATTGGTGTACCGTGCTGTTCCAAATCAGCCCGAATTTCTCCAAATACTCGCACATCTTCATCACTCAAGCCAACGACTTGAAATGGCCGACGAAAATTATCCAACCGACTTCGGTTAAGGGGTCGATTCTGACTTTTCGCAACGCCGTATTCCAACTCTGCAACCGTCACGATCGATAATCCTAAATCGTTCTAATTCATTACACGAAAGCGTTGCAAAACCGATTCTGGGCGTTGTTTCATGATGTAAATACAAATATTAGTATCCAGTAAATACCTCATGCGCTTTACTCACACCAATCATCATGCTGCGGTAAACTAGGTTGGTTGCGATCGCTCATAAAATCATCCGAAACCGATTCAAAGCTCACCCACCACGCATCCCAATCAAATTGCTCTTGCTCCCGAAGTTGACGCACCCAATGTAAAACATCCGCCACCTTTTGTTCGGGTAGCTGCCTAATTTCGTCCAAAAGCTGCTCGCGCAATGTCATGACTCTTCTCCTAGATACATTAGTAAGGGTGTGTTATGGCAATAATAAACCTTCGTGTCCCACCAGAAAATGGAAATCGCCGCAGGGCACTGGCCGCACATTTCCACCATTACCATCGTTTCTGACATCATTATCGCACCATCCACGGAACCCCGCATTCGATTTTTTTCAACACCATCGTTTATCAATGGGGTTTGTCGGCGGTGCGTTGCGGCCAGGTTAATATTTTCGTGAAAACCCGCGATCGATGCCGCAACACACCCTACCTGCCTACCTGCCCCAATTAGGGGGATCAATGCCTTTTTGAAACGGGCATTTTCGGCGAACTTTTGCGATCGCCTGTCGCAACGCTACCCTCGCCATATCGTCGCATAGCCACGGCTGGCGATCGCCCAGTCGATGTATCAAGATCGATGTGTCAAGATCGATGCATCAACCAACGAGGTTATGCACCAGCACCCATGACTCTCAGCACTCAAACTCGCTACACGCCCGACGAATATCGCCAGCTCGAAGCTCGCGCCCAGCAGCGCCACGAATATCGCGACGGAGAGATCGTTCCCATGCCTGGAGGCTCCCTTGAACACAGCCGTATTTGTGGCAATATCTTCGCGTACCTGAAGTTTTTGCTACGCGATACGCAGTTCGAGCCGATTCACAGCGATTTGCGCCTTTGGGTTCCGGCGTACAATCGCGGGCTATATCCAGACGTGATGGTTTTTGACGGTGCGCCGACGCTCAATGGCGATCGCAACGATGAAGTGCTCGACCCGATCGCGATCGTGGAGGTGCTGTCGCCGTCAACCCAGGCGTTTGATCGCGAGGATAAATTTCTCTTCTATCGTTCGATTCCGAATTTTTGCGAGTACATCTTGGTGCGGCAGACGATTCCGAGTATCGATCGCTATACGCGCCAGGAGTCGGGTTGGTGGTTGCAGGAGTTTTCGGGTTTGGAGGCGAGTTTACCGATCAAGTCGCTCGGGTTGGATATGCCGTTGGCGGAGATTTATCGAGGTGTGAATCTTGATGATTAAAGATCGATCTCGACATCCATCGGTGCATGATGGCGAAACCAAGGCGATCCGGAAAAACCAAAACATCACCGTCGGTGAAACACAGCCACCAAGCCATCTCTACAAAGCCGCATCCTCGGCCCGTTGCGGCTGCCCCTAACAGGTCTTGCCATTTTCATAGGCTGGGGCCAGTTTTTGTCTCCAACACCAACCCCCTACACGCGCAACAGCAGCGATACCCTCTCCACGACAGCTCAACCCCATCCATCACCCAGGAGTTTGAAATGCGCCCAACCCTACAACTCAATCTCCCCAACACCGTCAAATTCCACGTCACCCCCGAACAGTTTGCCGCGATCGCCCCCCACAACCGCGACCTACGCCTAGAACGCACCGCCACCGGAGAACTCATTGTGAACCCACCCACCGGCGGAGAAACCGGCAAACGCAATATCAACATCAGCGGTCAGCTCTATCGCTGGTACGAAGACAACGATTACCCCGGAGAAGTTTTCGACTCCTCCACCGGATTCACCTTGCCCGATGGTGCGATTCTTTCACCTGACGCCTCCTGGGTTAGCTCGAAGCGTTGGGAAACACTCACCACCGAACAGAGAGAATCCTTCCCGCCAATATGTCCTGACTTCGTGGTAGAACTCCGCTCCAAATCCGACGCCCTCAAGCTCACACAGGCCAAAATGCAGGAATATCTTGCCAACGGAACGCGACTCGGGTGGCTCATCGACCCGAAACGCCAGATTGTAGAAATCTATCGCGCCAGCGCAGAACCCGAAGTGTTGTCGCGTCCAGCCAACTTGTCCGGCGAAGATGTACTGCCAGGATTCGTCCTCAAGCTCGATCGCATTTGGACATAACCTGAAACTCTAAAACTTCAACTAAAATTTCAACCAAAATTTCAACCATAGCCTCTCCACGACAGCCAAACCCCATCCATCACCCAGGAGTTTGAAATGACCCAAACCCTACAACTCAATCTCCCCAACACCGTCAAATTCCACGTCACTCCCGAACAGTTTGCCGCGATCGCCACCCACAACCGCGACCTACGCCTAGAACGCACCGCCACCGGAGAACTCATTGTGAACCCACCCACCGGCTGGGAAACCGGCGAACGCAACAGTAGCCTGACTGCACAGCTCTATCGCTGGTACGAAGACAACGACTACCCCGGTAAAGTTTTCGACTCCTCCAGCGGATTCACCTTGCCTAATGGTGCCATCTTGTCTCCCGACGCCTCCTGGGTTAGCTCGGCGCGTTGGAACGCCCTCACCGATGCACAACGCGAGACCTTTCCCCACATTTGCCCTGACTTCGTGGTAGAACTGCGCTCCAAATCCGACGCTCTCAAGCCCACACAGGCCAAAATGCAGGAATACCTTGCCAACGGAGCG
>LJZT01000161.1 GCA_001314905.1 Phormidium sp. OSCR | reverse complement strand
AACCCATAACAATGATTAGCGTAGGGGCGAAAAAATCCCCTCCTGGGAGGGGTTAGGGGTGGGTTCCCCACAATGTTGTACCTAATGCAACCCATAACACCGAATGTCCTCAAAACCCAACTGATGCCAAATTCCTGACAAGGTTATAGCCAATGTAGCCTATAACTTAAGCTAAATTAGACGGTGGGGCAGATCGATACTGCTGCAATTGCAAAGCCACAGCTTTTTGAAGATCCGAACGTTTCACCTCCATCCCAGTCTCCCGCTGTCCTGGAGTTTCAAAAACAATCAAACTTTCCACCCTTTCCAACGCCAGTAATTGGAACAAAATATGAGTAACCGGAAGCGCAACCGCCAGCAATTGCGGGGCGTTACTTTCAGGTTCACTGGCTTTCGCATCCTCGAAACTGGGAAAACCGTAAATGACAGACTTTTCTAAATCAGCATTAAGACGATTACTCAACGTCGTCATCAACCAATTGCCATCATCAGTTTGTAGAATATAGTATTCCCGATGACGGAGGCGATCGCCGAAGGCTTTGAGAACCGGCGCGATCGCGGCGATCGCACCCGGTGTTGAACCATCCTGGGGCGCATTATCAATCAGGGTTTGAATTTGCAGATCTAAACTCATAGAAACAGAATACTAAAATTTGGTACGGTAATCCCTTGACAAACTCTTGAACTTGGTGTAATTTCCCCAAAACCCTTACAAATTCCCCCAATCCCTAGATACAATTTAATCGAAGACTTAATCTAAGACATCGACCCAACCCAGTTTACCCGCACCCCCTAACCGAATGTCGGACTCACTCACCCAAACCGCCAGCCCTTCCATCACCCTCAACGTTGCCCCTGCCCAAACCTTGCGGGGCGAGAATATCTTGCCCGAAGCCGCCCAACGCATCGCCCAACTGGGACAGCGGCCCTTTCTCGTGGCCGGCGATCGCACCCTCGACCTGGCCACACAACAGATCCAACCCCAGCTCGACCAAAACCAGCTTACCCCATCGACCCACTCCTACGGTCACGACTGCGATGAAGCCGACCTCGATCGCCTCAAAAGCGCCCTCCACCAACATCAAGCCGATGTCGTGATTGGCATTGGTGGCGGCAAAGCCCTCGACACCGCCAAACTCCTCGCCTACCGCTGTCAAGTTCCCGTCGTCACCATTCCCACCTCAGCCGCCACCTGTGCCGCCTGGACTGCCCTTTCCAACGTCTACACCCCCGAAGGCGCCTTTCGCTACGACGTTCCCCTCCCCGTCTGCCCAAACCTCCTCGTTCTCGACTACGCCCTCATCCGCACCGCCCCCCGCCGCACCCTCGTCGCCGGCATTGGCGATGCCCTCGCCAAATGGTACGAAGCCTCCGTCAGTAGCGGCAGTTCCGACCAAACCCTCATTGTCGCCGCCGTCCAACAGGCCCGCGTCTTGCGAGACTTACTCCTACAAAAATCCGCCGCCGCCCTAGCCGAACCCGGTAGCCCCGTCTGGCGGGAAGTGGTCGATGCCACCGTCCTCCTAGCGGGGGTTATTGGCGGCTTAGGGGGCGCTCAATGCCGGACTGTGGCCGCCCATGCCGTCCATAACGCCCTCACCCATCTGAGCGACTGTCACCATACCATTCACGGCGAAAAAGTCGCCTATGGCATTCTCGTCCAACTACGACTCGAAGAGATTGTCCAACATAACCAACTCGCCGCCACCGCCCGTCAGCAATTGTTGACCTTTTACCGAGAGATTGGTTTGCCCCAAACCCTGGCTGATTTAGGCTTAGGAGAGATTTCCCTGGGCCAACTCCAGCAAGCCGCCGAATTTGCCTGTAGCCCCAACTCCGACATTCATCATCTGCCCTTCCCCGTCGAACCCGCCCAAGTCATGGCGGCGATGGTGTCAACCACCGTCGGCTATTCTCTGGCTGTCACCACTGACCCTTCCGTGGTCAACCATAACTCCTAAAACCTGATAGAGTAAAAGGTCTGTGTCTTCCTCCCTCAAACTCAATGGTACTGGATTGGATTAGCCCTGCGGAGCGGGTGCAAGCATTACCCCCCTATGTTTTTGCGCGTCTGGATGAATTGAAAGCCCGTGCGCGGGAACAGGGTTTGGATTTGATTGATTTGGGGATGGGCAATCCCGACGGTTCCACCCCCCAACCGGTGATTGACTCAGCCATCACGGCCCTGCAAAATCCCGCCAATCACGGCTATCCTCCTTTTGAGGGAACCGGCAGCTTTCGGCAAACCATCACTGACTGGTATTACCGCCGCTATCGCGTAAAACTCGATCCCGATGGGGAAGCGTTACCCCTATTGGGATCGAAAGAGGGATTGTCCCATTTGGCGTTGGCCTATCTCAATCCCGGCGATTTAGTCTTAGTTCCCAGTCCCGCCTATCCGGCCCATTTTCGCGGCCCGTTGATTGCGGGGGCTAAGGTGCATTCAATTCCCCTCTCGGCGGAGAATGACTGGCTGATTGATTTGAGTCAGATTCCCGATGAGGTGGCGGACTCAGCCAAGATGCTCTATTTCAACTATCCTAATAATCCCACGGGCGCAACGGCACCGAGGGAGTTTTTCGAGGAGATTGTGGCCTTTGCCCGCCGTCACTCGATTTTGTTGGTCCATGACTTGTGTTACGCCGAGTTAGCTTTTGATGGCTACCAGCCGACGAGTTTGTTGGAGATTGAAGGGGCGAAAGAGATTGGCGTGGAGTTTCATACCCTCTCCAAGACCTATAATATGGCTGGCTGGCGCGTGGGCTTTGTGGTGGGAAACCGCCATGTGATTCAGGGCTTGCGAACCCTAAAGACGAATTTGGATTATGGGATTTTCTCGGCGTTGCAATGTGCGGCGGAGACGGCGTTACAGTTGCCGGAAGTCTATTTGGAACAGGTGCAGCAACGCTACAGCAGCCGCCGTGATTTCTTGATTGAGGGCTTGGGGCGTTTGGGCTGGACGGTCCGTAAACCCTTAGCAACAATGTATTTGTGGGTCGAATGTCCCCCAGGGATGGGATCGACGGATTTTGCCCTGACGGTGTTGCAGCAGACTGGGGTGGTGGTGACGCCGGGGAATGCGTTTGGGAAGGGGGGCGAAGGCTATGTGCGGGTTAGTTTGATTGCGGAGTGCGATCGCCTCCAGACGGCGTTAGATCGCCTAGAAGCCGCCGGAATCCGCTATGAGTAGGATTGCTCCTAGCCCAATCATGATGTGCCATCTTCTACCGAGGCTACAATGTCCAGTCTCCAAACGACCCTATTCAACTACACCGTTATTTTTGAGCCAGAATTAGATGGTGGGTATCACGTCTTCTGTCCCATGTTACAAGGCTGTCATAGCCAAGGAGATAGCTTTGAAGAGGCGTTAGCTAATATCACCGAAGCAATGGAATTGTATCTTGACAGTCTCTTAGCTGATGAAGAACCGATACCTGAATAAAATCTCATCATAAAACCGGTTCGCATTGCGGTATGAGCAATCTCCCAACGGTTAAAGCCAAAGATTTTGTTCGCGTAATCACTAATTTAGGATATCCGTTACACCGACAAAAAGGAAGTCATGCAATTTATAAAAACTCCCACGGTTAACGAGTTGTTGTTCCAATTCATGCTGGTAAGGATCTCAAGCCTGGAACCCTTTTGGGAATAATTAAGGAGATTGGATTGGAGAAAACAGAGTTTTTTGAGTTATTGAATGAGATAGGATAAGAGTTACGAGTAGTTGGGATGGGATTTAATTCAAGTGGGATCCAAGTCAAACCCATCGATAAATAGGTCAAATCGGGTTCCTTAGGCTATCCATCTGTGCGGCTTTGTTAGAGTTACCAGCTACACTTTAGACGATGGATAGCTTGATCTCCAAATCGGCAAGTCAACACCGCCGCTCTATGGCGTCTTTCCCAACGACGTCAGCTCCCACCCTCTCACTCGCTTTCTTTTCCCAACTCAACTTGTCGCACGAGACGGCACATCCTTGTCATCCCTTGAAGGATAAAGGTGACAGGCTTTTGCCTTGCCGACTCACTTCGGTGATGCCCGAAAAACTGTTCGGAGCATTGTCTTGGAGAATGTCTTGAAAAATCACTGAACCCCTTGCAAGAGTGAATTTTGGGAAGATTTACCCTCCCGTGAGGCGGCGGTAGGGGGGGGTGGCTTCGGGTTGCCAAATTGACATGCACCTCATCACTGATACGAACTGATAGACTTTCCCAGAGCACATAGCTTTACAAATTGTAACTCTTAGCACCCTATTCACTCATTGATTCTAGCGCTAGAATGACGGAAGTCTCGAAGATCAGTGCTGCGACCTGGTGGCATAACACCCCATGCCAATGTTGAGTGTCGCACCGTACCCCAGTCTGTTCAGCCATGAACGATGCCGGTAATACGGAATCTTAGGCAGAAATTTCCCCTTGAATACCGAGTTGGGCATAAAATATGGTTGATTTCCAAAAGAAGACAACCCCTCTTGTTATTAACTGGCACCTTTTAGAGCCATGTAACTTTGGTTGTAGATATTGCTATGCCCAATGGAACAAGTCTCAACTACCACTGGTCTTCAAAGAGAGACATTTATCTGAAAAACTCATTAGCCAAATCGCTTCACTACAAAAAAAGAGTCCTTATATTCGACTGTCATTTGCAGGTGGAGAACCCTTATTAGATAAAGACATTTCCCACAAGATAGGATTTTCTTATAACTTAGGCATCAAAAACTCAATTATAACAAATGGCTCCCTTATTTCCAAAAACTTAAGCTTGGACAGTGTTTCTAAGTTATCTATGCTCGGCATCAGCATAGATAGTGCTTCTCAAAAAACAAACCAGAAAATTGGCAGGAGTCTTAATGGGAAGGCGTGCAATTACGAGAATGTTATTCGATTTTTAGATGAGAGTAGAGACATCAATCCAAATTTAAGGATAAAAGTAAACACAGTTGTTAATCAGTTTAACTGGAATGAAGATTTATCTGAGCTTATCATGAGAATTAAGCCTGATAAGTGGAAGATTCTTAGAGTATTGCCAGCCACACCAAAAAGCAAAAAAGAAGCAATTTATTATGAACAATATGAACAATTCAGGGTCACTCATAATCACATTCCTTTTGCTCAGTTTGAAGACAATAGTGACATGATTTGTAGTTATCTTATGATAGATCCTCATGGAAGATTTTTTTACAACTCAGAAGAAGGATACAAATATACCGAATCGATATTAAAAATTGGTATGGAGACGGCTTTGAAAAACGTAAATTTTGATTACGGAAAATTCTCTATACGGTATCGAGGGAGCATTGTATGAACAAATACATCGCAATAGAAGGCATTGATGGTTGCGGAAAAACTACAATTTTAAAAGAATTAAAATCAATTTATCATTCCGACAAAACAGTGGAGTTTGTCAAAACTCCTTTAGAACCCTTTAGAATGTTGGTTAAGGAGGTTTGGGATTTTCCGTTATTTGATAGATTCATATTTTTTGCTGCCTCTAATTCATATTTTTCTAACGCAGCAGATAGCGAAAAAGTTTATGTCCTTGATCGGTTTATTTACTCCACGTTCGTAACACATTTGCAGCTCGAAAAAGAACGAGTCCATGACGATTTATTAGTTCAAATTATTGCCAATATGAAATTGACTCCTGCCTCTACCTTTCTCCTGAGGGTTTCCAAAACTGAAATTAGACGCAGGCTAAGTGACAGAAATAATAAAATTGATAATGCACTTGATATAGATAGATTGTATGACCTGTACTACGATTCACCAACAACGGATTTAGGGGAAATAGTAGAACTCAGAAATGAAAACCCGTCTGATTTAATCAAAAATATTCGTATCATTCAAGAAAAAATAAATCAACTCAAAAATACCTAACAAGGGGTGCATCTGATGTTAGGCAAGTTTGAACCCACCCCGCGCTTCGCGCACCCCTCCCAGGAGGGGAAATATTTGAAAAATCCCCTCCTGGGAGGGGCAGGGGTGGGTTATCTGAAGTGATCGCATGCATTGAGATGCACCCCTAACAAGGAATTTCCCATTAAGGTAGAAGGTCTGGTTATCTTGACTTTTTTTGACGTTTGGGTCTTCAGAAAATCTGGTGTAATTTGTTGTCGTGTATACAAAATCTGGACAGGTCAACCACAGCTCGGCTATCGCTCGCTGACCGCAAGGGATTGCCCCTACGTCCAAGGTTTCAATTTTCAATCAATTTTGCTAATCACCTTAAATCCTGAAGACCGAAACGTTACCCAATCATTAACAAATCATTAACCGTTTTCATCCTGGAGTTTTTGCACCACATCCAGCGGCAATTCTGTCAAGTTAACAACCTGTTCTACCGTCATTCCTTGCCGGAGAAGATTGATAGCCACTTGTTGTTTACCTGCCAGGATTCCCCGTTGTTCACCAATTAGCTCTCCTTCTTGGAGAATTTCTTGATAGATGACTGACTCTCTCATGACATCTCTCCTAATAATTTGACGAATCACATCTTCACCCATGACTAACCCAGCCAAAACTCCCGTGGCTGCTGCCAGGTTGCTG
>LJZT01000162.1 GCA_001314905.1 Phormidium sp. OSCR | reverse complement strand
GCTCAGATGATTAGCTAATCTTGCTTTTCTGGCCATGGGCTTGTCCTGACTGTTCTCTGAAACATTATAAAGGATTATTTGGAAACGGATTCCGTATCAAACGTCGAACCCTTCACCCATTACCGTCTCTAATCCGCCTGCCAACGCTCCAAATACTGCCAGGCGGAATAGGCTAAGGTAATCACCCCCGTCATAATCGCCTCCTCATCAATATCAAACTGAGGATGATGCAGGGCATAGTTGCGTTGATTGGCATGACCCACCCCGAGACGAAACATGGTTCCTGGGGCATGATCTAAATACACTGAAAAATCTTCCGCCCCCAACGAGGGTTCCATCAATAGTTGCATCCCCGTCTCCCCCCAAGCCTGACGCACTGTCGATTCGACAATTTGAGTTAAGGCCGTGTCATTAAACACCGAGGGAACCAAGCGGCGATAGTTCATCTCATATCCAGCCCCGTAGGTTTTGCAGACTCCGGCGACAATGTTCTCAATCCAGTCGGGGAGTTCGCGGTGGGTTTCCGGGTGCAGCGATCGCACTGTTCCTAGAAGTTGTACCGAGTCGGCGATCGCATTGGGGGCGCGTCCTCCCTGAATCTTACCAATGGTCAACACCACCGGCCGCAAGGGGTTATGAGTGCGGGAAATGGCCTGCTGCAAGGTGGTAATCACCTGGGCCGCAATCCAAATGGCATCCACCGCCTCATAGGGACGCGCCCCATGGCCTGACTCGCCGGTAATCGTCAGTTCCAAGTCATCGGCCGCCGCCGTCAAGGCCCCATAGCGCACGCCCACAATGGGGCTAGGAATGCTGGGAAACACATGAACCCCGAAAATGGCATCCACCTCCGCCATCGCCCCGTCAGCGACCATCCAATGAGCGCCCTGGGCGATTTCTTCGGCGGGTTGGAAGATGAATCGCACCGCTCCGGGCAACTCATTGACGAACTGGGATAAGACCATGGCGGTTCCTAATCCCAGGGTGGTATGGACATCATGGCCGCAAGCGTGCATCACCCCCGGATTGCGGGAGGCGAAGGGTAAGCCGGTACGTTCTTCGATAGGGAGGGCATCCATATCAGTGCGAATGGCAACCCGAGGCTGTTGGCGGTTCCCGAGTTCGCCAATCACGCCGGTTTTCCCCACCCCTTCTCGGACTTGTACCCCGCAGGAGGAGAGGACTCCCGCGACATAGGCGGCGGTTTGGTACTCATGGCCACTCAGTTCGGGATGGCTGTGGATGTGGCGACGGATTTCAATCAGTCGAGGGGCAATCTCTTTAGCAAGGCTTTGGATGCGATCGAGCATCGTGAGGTTGGTCACTCCGAAAGGTCTTCTTTTCTAGTGTCGCTTAGGTGAGAGAACAAGGCGAATATCGAGTTGTTCTCTCTTTTCGTCAATGGACTGGACGAGACTCAACAAATGATCGCTTCCTTGGTCATCGCTTTGTGAACGAACCGGTCGAGGGATTAATCCTTGGGGGCGATCGCCCGTTCAAAATCCTCTAGGGAAGCAATGGTAACCGCTTGAATTAACAGGGTTTTTAACTCCGTTGCGTCGTCGATCGCGTTGATGCGATCGCGCACCGAACTGGGAACGGGTCCAAACCGAGTTTCCAAGATATCCAGGATATCTTCGCGGCGACTGGTTAACACTCCGGCTGAGATTCCGGCTTCTTGAGCGAAACGCTCTAGGGGGGTGATGTAAGGCATTTTTTCTTCCTCCTCAAAGGCGGCAATTTCAGTGTTAAACGATGACTCCAACTCGTCCGGTAGGGTCATGATCCAGTTCACCAGTCGGAAGAGTTCCAGAATGTTTTGACGGCTATAGCCCCGACGATAGAGGCTTTTGGTCACCTCCAGCTTCCATTGTAGTCGTTGGTTGGGCTGCCGCCGGGTAGCTTGGGTTTTCAAATGGGCCATCACCATCACCGCAAAGGGGTTCACATCCTCTTGTAGCTGGTCCCACTGGTCTTGATACTGCAAGAGTTTGACGCTGGGAAACTCAAAAGAGATTTTGCTGTCCCAGAGTTCATAGCCGAAGTTCTCAGGGGTCCAGTTGGGTCGATCATCGGCCAGAATCACTAAGGTGGCCACAGGTAGCTTATAGCGGTCAAAGATGCGATAGTTATAGACGAACACCCGTTGGTTGAAGTGGGCTTCGTATTGACTTTGCACTTCGAGATGAATGAGGACTAGGGCCTCCTGGTTGTCTTTACGCCAAACTTTCACCAGTTTATCGACCAGTCGTTTTCCCAATTCTGCATCTCGGACAATTTGCTGAAACTCTTGGTCGAGAAATTCGTACCCTCGTGACCAGTCGATGTCCTCATAGGCTTGAGGAAAGAAAAAGGCCATGAAGTCGGGGAAATAGACTTCTAAGGCTTCTTTCCAGGGACTGTCATAGTCGTTGGTTTCCGATGGACTCATGGGTTGATGTGATGTTGCACCTGCTCTAATGATAGTCCTAAAGCTTCGGCAATTTGGGCTGGCGTTAGGTGGAAACTGGTCAGTTTGGCGATCGCCCGTCGTTGGTTTTCTGTTAGTTCTGGATCGTCAAGAGGGATATCAGATTTTACTGAGTCAGTTTTAGAAGCTGATGGTTTGGGTTGAGAACCGGGATTTCCATAGAGGTTTAAATTGCCAATTTGAATCGAATTTTCAATAATCTTTTGTTGGGGATTTGTGAATCCTAATCGTTCCAACGTTGCACGCAAGTTGGATTTTGCGATATCTTCCTCTAAGAGGTTAGATAAAAGCTGCCACAGCTCATAGCCTTCATCTTTGACATGACCTGTTGTGCAGTTATAGTCATCGGCTATTTTTGAGTATTGGTGACCGTTCAAAACTCCCCTCAAAATCGCAGTCTGCAAATTGTCCAGGTGCTGTCCGGTTTCCTGGAATATCAAACTGTCGAGACTATTAATTACACCCTGCCAGTCCATGGCTTGCGATCGCATTAGTTTAAAACTCTGCCGCCATTGTCCGTCATATTCCGTCTTTTGACAAGATACAGGGGGAAGTCCCGTCTTTTTCCGATGTTTTCCGTCTTGCCGGAACTCTATAGCTGAATGAAAATAAGATTATTGACAGACAAATCCTCAGCAACCCAGACATCCCAAAAACCCACCGTAGATCTTGTGGTTGCTCAGTCAAACGTCGATTCTAGTTATAGCTGAGCTACCACAAGGTAGCAGATTTATCATGTCTTATGCTTTATCGCCAGGCCAGGCTAACTTGAAACTGGCACTCTGGCAGTCGGACGCCGATCAGATGACCAGTGCAGATGTTTATGCTTGGCTTGTAACCAGTGGACTTCCTGCCAATGTTGCCCTGCGGCTGCATGAACTGTTGACTTATACTAAGCGCGTTGGCCGCAAAGTCTTTTCGATTGGTAAAATCATTCTCCTGAAAATCCTGGACTTTGTTAAAGCTCATCCGTTGCTAGTTGCCGGTGCAGGAATTGGCGCGGTTGTCGGTGCTGCGATCGCTAGTTTGATAGCTAGTATTCCTTTTCTTGGCCCCTTACTATCTCCCATTGCAGCCCTATTGGGAATCACGATTACTGCGGCGGGAGCAGTAATCGGGCATCGACTAGATAAAAAATTTAGCGGAGTTGGTGAAGATATATTTGAAGTGGCCAGACTTTTCTTTGACTTGGTTATTGAAACCTTTAATCTCGTCTTTAAACATGTCGTTTCTGCCTGATAATTTCAAGTCAACTTATATCGAGTATACCAATCATGACTTCCAAAAAATCGCTGAGCAAAAAAGAGTTATTAACTATGATTGGTCGATTAAAAAAAGAGCCTGATGATTGGTCAGGAATCGTCGGCCAGTTTGGTTTAGCCGGAATGGGTGTAGTTGCGGGTGGTGCGGCCGCTGCTGTTTTGGGTGCAGGAGTTGCTCCAATCCCCATTATAACAGCGTTAACTGGATTCGGCGTTGTGGTTGCTGCCCCGGCTGCTCTAGTCGGGGGTGCAGCCGTTGCTGGAGGAGCAGTCGCTTTTGGTGCCGCCAAGTTACTCAAGGGGAGCGGCTACAATGCAGGAAAACGTGACGAACTCTTGAGAAATTATCAGGATCAACTTAGACAGATTTCTATAAAAGAACGAGCTAGAACTGTCAAAGATCGTGACAAATCTGAGTTCTGTATTTTCCTTGAAGAACCCCTTAAACTCAATCTCATCTCCCCTGAAGATGCTCAAAAATTGATTGAAGCAGTACGACAGGGTACGATTTCTATCACGGATGCTTATAATTATATTGGCACAATCTTGAAAGAGACAAAACCGAAAAAGTAATACCTTAATGTTTTGCCTCCTAGCCTAGTTCGTTGTCATTCGGATACTGCATTCTGTCGTGATTCATCATTAGCTTCAGTGACACAGCACAATTCCTTACTTCAGCAAGCTAAGCAAGGTCAGCCTCAAGCAATTGTTACGCTCTTGAACAATCGCTTGAGGTTACAAGGCGTTTTTGTGGCTAAACATTCCCTTAAAAATAATTGTTTGAGCTTGATGCTCCAAGGACAACAGGTTAAATCTCAAGGTAAACTAATATCTTGTATTGAAGAAGGATTAAAGAAACTGAAACCTAAAGACTTGCTATCTGCGGCAATTTATGCGAGAACGTCAGCTAACTCTCAAGTAATTTGGAAGCAAACTATTGTGCTGTCACAGTTGGCCTCTCAGGAGAAACAAATCGAGGAAGAAGTCAGTGATAGCAGTATGTCTAGAGAAACTCCCATTTCTGATTCCGAGATATCCTCAGCAGAGAGTCAGCCCAGAATAGAAAAAAAGGCTGATTCTTATCCTACAACCTATTCTCAAGTTTCCGGAATAACTCATCTACCCAGTAAACCTCGACGAACAACAGTTATCAATAATACAAGCTCTAAACACCCAGGCAAAGTATTCAATTCCTTTTTGGGACGAACTAAAGCTAAGCTCCAATTAAATTTGGAGTATAAAAGTTTTGAAGATCATCTAGATTCATCGACCGCATTCTTGATTGTTTGCTTTTTGTTTGGCCTTTGGTTCATAGCTTATTCAGGATCATTTTTATTTGTCTTGCCGTTGCTTGTATTAGCGTGTGTGTCTAGTGTTGTTGCGATCTACAAAAATCGAAATTTTATAAACTGGTTTTTTATTGGTTTTTTAGGCTTTTTCTATGGGGTTCACCTTATCTTTATTTGGTTTTCATGCCAGCCGAAGACTTAGAAAAAATTAGACAAGAAAATCAAGAAAGAAAGCTTAAGAAGGAACTTGAAAATCAAGAAAGAAAGCTTAAGAAGGAACTTGAAAATCAAGAAAGAAAGCTTGAGGAAGAACTTGAAAACCAGAAAATATTGAGTTTATTTGAAGATGAAAACGTCGTCTTTGAGCAAGCGGCTAGTTATCGGGGTGGACTGAAGGGATATCCGGCACGTTTAGAAAAAGTAGGCATGGCTTATTTGACTAAGAATGCCTTAATTTTTATTCAAGATATCTTGAAGTGTAAACTCATGTATTCTAACATAATGGACGTGACGTTAGACAATTTTCAGATTGAAGATCATCGCTCGTTACTATTATAGCAAAAGTTGGTCTGGATAGGACAAAAAACAGGGGACAAGAAGGCAAGAGGCATAACCCACCCCTAACCCCTCCCAAGAGGGGATGGCAAAAGGCAAGAGGTAGGAGATTCTCTTCCAACTCAGAGTATCCTTCAGAGTGTCCTAAGGCAATCTTCGATTGCTATAGATGGTGATACGGCTCGTCAGCTACAAAACGTCAAAAATATAGTTAATATTAAGTATTTAGATGGAGATTCTGTAGAACGGGATGTCAAATTTCAAATTCATGGAGCGCTTATGGTTCAAGGAGAAGAAATTAAGGCGAGAGAATTTTTGAACCGAATCTTGGACTTTAAGCATCAGTTTTTAAAGCCGGAGGTTAACGTACATAAGAATCAAGAAGACGATGTATTTTCCAAGATAGACAAACTCAATGATTTGAAAACTAGAGGAATTATCAGTGAAGACGAGTTTGAGTTTGACATCCTCCCACGCTAATTCAAAGAATATAGCGTGGGATTCCCACCATCACTCTGTCGGGGTTTCCTCTTTCCACGACCCGACTTACCTTGAGGAGTTTCCCCACCAAGGCAGAGGTCGATGTCTCCAGAGGCGTCAGTTCCCGTATGCCCTACGGTACGCAATCCTAATTCAAGGATAT
>LJZT01000153.1 GCA_001314905.1 Phormidium sp. OSCR | reverse complement strand
TGAGGTGAGTGAGGATGATGAAGCGGTCACGGATGAGTCTGATGATGAATCCGATGAGTCTAATGAATCCGATGAGTCTAATGAATCCGATGAGTCTAATGTCGCTCAAAGTCGTCAGTCTGATGACTCAACAACTGACTCGAATACCAGCGATTCTTCTTCAACTTCTTCACCGGAAACCTCGTCTAATGAGTCCGATTCAAGTCTCGATGACTCGACTGAGTTAACAACTGACATTGATGAGACTCAAGACTCCGAGACAACTGACATTGATGAGACTCAAGACTCCGAGACAACTGACATTGATGAGACTCAAGACTCTGAGACAACTGACATTGATGAGACTCAAGACTCCGAGGTAACTGACCCCGAGACAACTGATGAAGTTGAGGCGAGCCAGGAGGACTTGAATGGTTCAGATGAGGAGATTGATGAGATATCGGAGGAATTTTCGTCGAGTTCCCCAGCCGCTGAACCTAAACCCTTAGAAACTCCGACGCGATTTGAGTTCACCAAGGAAGAGCAACCTTTAGTGGGTGTCATTGATACCGGGTTTGCGGAGGATAATCCTGACCTGGACTATGACAACATCAGCTTAGGAAAAGATTTGGTTGATGGGGATGATAATCCCTTGTTAGCTGAAGGTGAGGGAAATGAACATGGAACCCATATTTTGGGAATCATTGCAGCCGAACAGGATAACGGGGAAGGGATTGATGGGATTAACCCNNNCCGATTTGGTTAGGTCGCGGCGTGGGGTCTGGAGAATGGGCCGATTCCCTGGTTGAGTTTGTGGATGCAGCCAAAGAGTCGGGTCAACCCAATGCGGTGGTCAATTTGAGTATGGATTTGACTCAAACTGATGCGGAGGGGAATGTGACGACTCGTTATGAGTTAACGCCGATGGAACGTGAAGCCATTGAGTATGCACGTCAGAACAATGTCATGATTGTGGCCGCTGCTGGCAATGATGGTGATGTGATGTCGGCGTTGGGTCAAGCCTCGCAGGAGTTTGACAACATTATGACGGTGGGAGCCGCTGAACAGTTTGACCCCGAAACATCGGCGTGGAAGGGGGCTGACCGCACCAATTATTCCAGCTATGGCCGGGGTTTAGATGTTGTGGCCTATGGCGGAACCACGGAGAATCCGGAACTGTCGCTGACGGGTGATGGTTTGGGAACGATGGCGGGGTCTTCTGTGGCGACGGCGAAGGTGACGGGTGCGGTGTCTCAGGTTTGGGCGGCGAATCCCGAGTTGAGTTACCGCCAGGTGGTTGAAATTATCCGGGATACGGCGACGGATTTGGGCAGTACGGGTTGGAATACTGAGACGGGTACGGGTCTGTTGAATATGACAGCGGCGGTGCATTTGGCGAAGGCGACGAAGCCGAAAGAGTACAATCCTTTAGCATGGGTAACACCGGACACTTGGCTTGGTGAGGGGACATTTTCACCTTTTGAACGTGCAGTTAATGCTGGAACATCTATTGAAACAGCAATCAATCAGGATTTAGAATTTAGTGATACTGATAGTCTTGATAGTGATTTTCCAGAAAAATATTACAAGTTTACTGTTCCTGAATCAGGCTACTTTGAATGGAGGCGAGGCCAGGGACACAAAGAAATTGGTATAGATGACACAGAATATCCAGATATTGAAATTATCCATGCTGATGGAAGTACAGCTTGGCGTAATTTTTACGAAAAATCTGGATTTGTTACTTCCATTTCAACAAACACGATGCCTCCCACTGGCGGTGGTTTTTTAGATGAAGGAACTTACTATATGAAGGTCAGCGGAGAAAATAGAGGGGTTACTGATTATATGATCGAAACCACCTTCACCCCAGATGTATCTCCTTCAGTTAGTGGCCCCGTAGAATTTACTAAGGCTGATAGTTTCCGGAATCCATTGGCAGGAAAAAAATCATCTCAGCTAAGTAGTTCTGGTACAGTATTTATTGATTTCAGCCTTCCTCCAGATGTTATGGCAGAAAAGTGGCGGAATGCCTACGGCGTTGAAGTCAAAGATCCAGGACAACTGAATCTGGACTTTTCGCATAAAGGAGGTGAGGTTAGCTTAAGTTTGGCTAAAGAAGTTGGTTCGAGCGGCGTTTTTAAAAATATTGCTTCACGTAGGTATTCTAACTCAGATGGTCAATTGAACTTTGATCTCAATCAGGGGCGCTATAGGATTTTAGTCAAAGCTGATTTGGAGGATAGTCCCAACAAATACAATCTTAATGGAGAATTTACTCCTGAACAAGTGTCAGAAAGTGTTATTGCCGATCCTAATCCAGTGGCAATTCCCACACCAGCTGTATCTTCTGCCCCACAACCGGGAACAGCTAAAGTCCCTAACACTGCTGGAGATCACAATCGTACTATTGTAAGTAATGGAGTAACTAAACATTATTATGAAAATGGCTATTTAACGACACAGCCAAGTGGAGCTAGTTTCTGGTACTCCTATGGAACCGGTGCAAGTACAAGTGTGACAATTGGTGCTGAGCCGGTAGAACCCAGTCCAAAGGGTAATGTAACGATTGGTGCTGAACCAGTGGACTCCAATCCAAAGTCCAATGTAAATATTGGTGCTGAGCTGGTAGAGTCTAATCCAAAGTCTACAGCAAAACCAATTGTTAATGTCTGGGATCAAACTATTGGGGAAGAAGAGTTTTTTACAAAGACAATAGATCCTAATTACCCAAACGAAAGTTTGGTTTCGATGCGAAATCGTTTTAGCTGGTCTCATCCTGATGGAGATGCAATTGAAGCTGTTGCGTTTTATGATTTTTCACCTCATAACCATAGTACAGGGCATTTTGCTATTCCTGCGGGCTTTACTCCACCAAGCTTGAATGTTTCCCCTCCTCAATATGGAGGTGTGTCAGGTGGCGTAGCAAGTATTGATCAACTGAATCAAAATCAAGTTTATTACAGCCACAATGGTAATATTGGAATCAATGATACCGTAGCTGTTTCTGTTTTTGATGGTTCTCAATGGAGTACACCTAAACCTTTCAAAATTCGTGTGGCTTCTGATAGAAAACGAGCAGATATTCTGAGCACAACATCAGAAAGTGGAACAGGAAGATTAAAAGAACCAACCAATTTCCGTAATCATCCCTGGATTGATGCAAGTACGCTGATTGAGGGGTATGTGTCTACTGGAACAACTTTTCGTTTTCTGGAGAAAGTTACCACCAATAATACTGCTTCCAAGTATAAAACTTGGTATAAAGTCCGTCTTGATGATGGAAGAGTTGGCTATATCTGGGAAGGCGGATTTGACCGTACAATAGAAAATTTAGAGCACAATCAACAGCCTCCAGTTATTGAACTAGACACAAACAATAATAATGAAAACTCGAATGGCAGTGTAGGTGACGAAATTCCAATTGATGAGATTAACATATCAAAACCTGTAACAAGGTTTGATATAGCCAAAGAGGCCGCTATTAAAAGAGTGGGTCAAAACCAAGTTGGACGGAGTACAGGAGCACCGAGATATGTAACTGTTGGTAACAGTAGTGGCTGGGTACAAGAATTTAAACGAGATGGGTACTCACTTTCTTCATCTAGAAAGCTTTTGATGTTAGAAGATGGTTCAGATACTGCTTATTGGATTAAAGGGGGAAATCTCAAAGAGTATGAAGCGGTTGGGGGGCTTAACATTAGTAACCCTCTAGGTTTTCCTCGTAATGATGAAACCCAATCCAGCAACAAAAGGAAAGACCCATTGCTTCCCTCCCCTGTTTTTTGGCAGGCTTTTTCAGGCACTAATGGAACACCTCGAATCCATAGGCGCGGTGTGTTTGATTCTTCAAACTCAGTAGCCAGTTGGGGACCAATTTCGGACAAATACGAAGAACTTGGGGCAGTTAATAGTCCGCTTGGTGCTCCCACAAAACGGCAATGGCTTGATGCCGATGGATTTACAGTTTGGGCAGAGTTTCAAAAAGGTCGAATTGCTTACAATACAGAGACACATCATATTACTGGTCACCTTCCTAATGGTGTTCAAGCACCATGGCAAAACAATCTACATGCCCTAGATGTTAAAGGTTCATCAACGGACATTCATTTACAGTTTGTAGATGATCATGATAAAGCTGAAGACAGTATTGGTGATCGCCCGACATGGGTTATTACTCACGGTTGGAATGGCGAATCTATAGCTGACGAAAAGGGAAATTTCACTAATCTAGCTAAAGCAATTGGAGGTTATAAAGATGGGGATCAAGTTATAAAACTTGATTGGCGAGGACTAGCCGATACAGGGGCAGACTTAGCCAAGGCTGCAAGGTGGATAGAGCCAATAGGAGAAGCTGTAGCTGACCAATTAAAGTCTTGGGATTTACAGTCAAATCAAATCAATCTTGTTGGGCATAGCCTTGGTGCTTATGTATCTTTTGAAATTGCCAAAAACCTTGGTGGTGTTAATGGTTTAGTTGCGCTAGATCCAGCAATAACCACGACTGGAGCATACTCTATATCATCCGTTAATTTTTCAGATTACTCTAAGGAATCAGTTGGATTATGGACAAGTGTCTTGGGTAGCTATGCTACAAGTAGTACTGCTAGTACTTATATTAGCAAACTAAATGCAAACCTTGAAACTTTGCCATGGTATGAGCAAGAAAATCCAAAGGAGCGTCACTCAGCAGCCGTTACAGAATATGCCCGAATGTTTGAGTAGGGTTCCTCTGGATAATGTCTATCGGGACGGCGGCGGCTCCTGGAACGTTTGGTTGCTTTGACACTTTTGATTTCCTTGGCTTACATGGAGTGGTAGGGTGCATTCCGACTTCGTTCAATTCTTGGATTTTGCCAACAAGATTAAACGAGCCGGAACGCACCGATTCGGGAAGCTTGCTTGTAAATTGTCCTACATGGGTTCAAGCCACAACACACCCTTGTATATTGAAAAACAGAGTAGACCGTCACACCCTTGGTCGGAAAAGACCGCTACCTTTACTAAAATATAATCTTGGAATCAGTTCTAGTATCCGTATCGGTCTTGATATGTTCGCATGAGACAACCTCTAATGTTGCTTTTTGCTTCTGAAACACGATCGCGCCATTCATTTCGCGCCCATTCCTTAGCCTCGTATTCTGTACTTCCTAGACCAGTAGCACTGACTTCATTTGATAGTGAATCTAGCAACCTGCCTGTATTATCGTCGTAAAGATAGCCTACCACACAGCCCGTGAAGGTGACATCATAGTGGCCTTCTTCGCCCACAATATATTCATACCCTCTTTCCATCTCAAATTTTATTGATACCATTATTTGAAGTTGAATTGCTTAAATTAACACTCCGGACAGTTTTGCACTGACAACGAGAGAATGCGGGTTTCAGCCGCCTCTCAAGACCGTTAAGCCAACGAGGAAATAGGGGTTTCAGCGCTCGCACCGAAAAATGTCCGGACTATTGTTAAATATAAGCTTCAATATAATAAGTTTTTTAGTAGATGTCAACTAGAGCGTGTCATCAATTAACGAAGCCAGATGGCAATCGAAGCCAGGTGAATCGCTCCCAAGAAGTTACGATCGGTCTTGTCGTAGCGAGTAGCAATGCCTCGATATTGCTTGAGCTTCTGAAAGAGGTTCTCAATCAGATGTCGCCACTTGTACATCTGTCGGTCGTACTCTCTCGGCTCCTGACGGCAACGCTTTGGCGGAATGACCGCTTGGCATCCGGCAGCTGTGACCGGCTCCAGCACTCGCGCTTGGGCATCGTAGGCTTTATCAGCGATGAGAGCGTCTACCTCATCGAGAGCGTCGAGCAAAACATCGGCTCCCTGCAAGTCATGAGCTTGACCGGGGGTCAAGTGAAAGCCCGTTGGATTGCCCAACGCATCGCAGGTGGCGTGAATTTTGCTGGAGAGTCCGCCTCGACTGCGACCGATGGCTTGAGTCTCTCGGGTCTCATCGGGACTTTTTTTTCGCGCCCGCACTATCCTGATGCGCCGGGACGATTGTGGCATCAATGGCAGCGTACTCGTTATCGGCATCTTGGGAGAGAACGTCAAAGACTCGCTCTTCGTTCAAGTTTTGGATTTTGGCAACAAGATTAAGCGAGCCGGAACGCACCGCTTCAGGGACAAAACGACAGCCAGTTTATGGCTACCGGAAAAATCAATGATGGACAATTGCCAGATTACCAACCTGGTGCGTTGCGGCGGCTTGTCAATTGTTCCCTTAAGTTCCAATAGGTTTGAGCCGCAACGCACCCTACCGTGACGAATTGATGATGGATGAATCAACTGGGATGAATTGATGGTGGTCGATCGCCTTTTTGAGTGGGCGATCGCCTAATTCATCACTATACTTGAAATAACATTTTCCTTGCTCGGCACCAGATTATGTCAGAATCAGTAAAAACCTCACGACTTCAAGAAGCGATCGATACCGTAGAATCCCTATCGATCGAAGAACAAAACCTAATTGTTGAAATCTTACTTAAACGACTACAGAGAAAACGCAGGGAAAACCTCCTGCAAGAAATTGAAGAAGTGCGCCAAGAAGCCTCTGAAGGCAAAATCCAATTTGGCTCCGTAGAAGATTTCTTAAAAGAGTTAGATGAGTGAGAAAAATTGCCTGGACTCCTAAATCTTTGAGAGCCTACAAACGCCTAATTCGTAAAAACCCTCAGTTGCAAACGGCATTGTCAGCCACTCTAACACAGCTAGCAGACGATCCTTTTCATCCCACGCTGAAAACTCACAAACTATCCGGCGAGTTTGATGGAATTTGGTCAGCTTCAATTGATTACAGTTATCGGATTTTATTCGAGTTTACCAAGACCAAAGATTCCGAAGACGCTATCTTATTACTGAACTTTGGCAACCATGATGATGTCTATTAAGGCAAAATAAGGGCGGTAAGTTTGCAGCCAGTAGCGGTAGGGTGCGTTCCGGCTTCGTTCAAGTCTTGGATTTTAGCAACAAGATTAAGCGAGCCGGAACGCACCGATTCGGGAACTTGTCAATTGTCCCCTTAAATTTCCATGGGTTTGAGCCGCAACGCACCCTACCGTGACTCATTGATGATGGATGAATCTAACCCTTACCTACCCCCGCGAGAAGGCTCACGTTGTAATCTTTGATTCAACGTTGAGATGAATCGCGGCAACAACTGTAGTAGAATAGGGAGACACTTCAAGG
>LJZT01000150.1 GCA_001314905.1 Phormidium sp. OSCR | reverse complement strand
TGCGATCGGCTCAGAGTTTTATTTGGGGCGGCGGGAGTTTGATGCAGGATAGTAGTAGCGCCCTTAATCCTTTCTATTATGGGGGTCTGATGGGGTTGGCTCAACGGTTGGGCCTACGCACGATCGCCTTAGCTCAGGGTATCGGACCCCTGTCTCGACCTTGGACTGAAGCCCTGACTCGTCGTTGTCTCGCTGGCTGTGATGTGGTGACGGTACGCGATCGCAATTCGGCGGCTTGTCTCAATGATTGGGGGATTCCTTTCACTCTGGCCCCTGATCCGGTTTGGGCCTTGGAGTCGCGATCGCCTCAGGGACTCTGGGATCTACCGGCCCCCCGTGTGGCGGTGATTTTACGCCCCCATCCTCGGTTAACACCGGCCCGCCTCGAACGCTTAATTACGGCGATCGCATCCTTCCAACACGCTACTCAAGCCTCGATCTTCTTGGTTCCCTTCCAACCGAGTCAAGACCTGGACCTGGCACGGACGATTTACGCCCGATTACCGGACAACCGTTATCTTTGGCAATCTGACGATCCCCGTGCCTTGAAGGGGCTATTTCGCGGGGTTGAGATGGCAATTTCGATGCGCCTCCATGGACTGATTGCGGCGGCGGCTGAGGGCTGTCGCTGTTGGGGACTCAGTTATGATCCCAAGGTGACGCAATTTCTACAAGAGTTCGATCTTCCGGGTTGGGAACTTGAGGAGTTGCCTCGGGAGTCTACGGTTATTAGTCAGGCCTGGATTGAGGATTATGCTAATGGAGAACCGTTGTCAAACACTCGTATTCAAGCCACTATTGATCGGGCAAGTTTACATCGCGAATTGTTGTGTCAGGCGCTGGGTTGAATAGTTAATAGTTAATAGTTAATAGTGAGTAGTTAGTAGTGAGTAGTGAGTAGTTAATAGTGAGTAGTTAGTAGTGAGTAGTTAATAGTTAATAAGAAGGCATTTGTTGGGGTTTTTAGATAGTGTATTAGTTGGGGAAATTTGAGTTTATGCTGGATATTCGAGCGTTGTATCGGGCGACTAATCCTAGTCGGACTTTGGATGTGTCTCAGGCGAGCGATCGCGAACTCTATATTGATTTTTCTGGGGTTCGTGGTGGATCGACGATTGCTGAAATGCGGGATAAAATTAGCTTTTTCTCGCCGGATGAACCTACCGTTCAACTATTTACTGGACACTTGGGATGTGGCAAATCTACAGAATTATTGCGCTTAGCGAATGAACTACGACAACAACAGTTTCATGTCATCTATTTTGAATCCTCCCAAGACTTGGAAATGGGAGATCTTGATGTGACGGATATCTTGTTGGCGATCGCCCGCCGTATTAGTGAAAGTCTCGGAGACTTAGAAAAGCTTGAAATCGAATCCCCGCGAGGCTTACAGCGATTGCTGCAAGGGGCAGCTCGAATTTTGCAAACGGAGATTGATCTCGCTGCTGAATTGGAGGTTCCGGGGGTAGGAAATGTGCAAGCGAGTACGGAAGGAAAAGGCAGTTTTTCGGCAGATTTGGGGATTCCTGGTTTGGGACAAGTTGAGGCGGATTCTGAGGGGTTATCNNTTGGGAATTGGTAAAATTTCTGCTAAAGCCCGAAATAGTCCCGAATTGCGGGGCAAGTTACGGGAATATTTAGAGGTGCGAACCACCAACATTATTGAAGCGATTAACAGTGAATTGATTGAACCGGCGATCGCCAAACTCAAAACTCTAGGGAAACAAGGATTAGTGGTGATTGTCGATAACTTAGATCGAGTTGAAAAAACGATTAAGCCTTGGGGACGGACGCAACCGGAATATCTGTTTGTTGATCGCGGTGAACAACTACGACAACTTCAATGTCATGTGATTTATACTATGCCCTTGGCGCTACTCTATTCCAATGATCTCAATCCCCTCACCAGTCGCTTTGGCACCGATCCGAAACTATTACCCATGGTTCCGGTTCGTCATCGAGATGGAACGGATCACCTAGAGGGAATGGAGAGAATGCGGCAAATGATTTTGACGCGAGCCTTTCCTAATCAGCAAGCATCAGAACGACATACGGGAATTTTAGACCTTTTTGAATCGTTGGAACTGTTCAATGATTTATGTCGATTGAGTGGGGGTCATGTGCGGGAGATTTTGCGCTTTCTCAATACTTGGATTATGAAGGAGCGACAGTTACCCCTATCTCGTCAAGGATTAGAGGTGGTGATTCGCGAACGGCGCGATCGCATGTTATACGCCATTACCGAGGATGAATGGGCCTTATTACGACAAGTCCATCAACGAAAACAAGTCGCCGGGGATGACAGTTATGACCTGCTCATCAGCAGTATGTTTGTCTATGAATACCGGGATGAGATGGGGTCTTGGTTTGACCTCAACCCCATTCTCGATGCGATCGTCCGTCAAAATTCATAGCCAACTCGGAAGTGAAAGCCGTCATCTTGGATATTTTCGCCGCGATCGTCTAAATCCACGAGGGGGAAGCCATAGTCAACGCGGAAACTCAACCCAGGAGTGGGTTCCCAGATCGCGCCAAGTCCCAAGGATGCTAAAAATTGTTGTCGGGGTTCGGGGTTGGGATTGTCGCTATGGTTCCAGACAACACCCATATCCACAAAGGGTAAAACTTGTAGGGTCGATTGTCCCGACGCATCTCGCAGTAGGGTAATGCGATCTTCGATCGAGAGGCGAATCCCATTATCGCCGGCCCGCACATTTTGACGATAGCCCCGTAGGGATTGACCACCTCCCATGACAAACTGTTGTGAGGGGAGGAGGGGATCGGGGGAAAATTGGGCCGCGAGACGGGCCACGAGGAGATGATCGCGATGGAGTCGTTGCACTCGTTGGGCTTGGGCGATCCAACTGAAGAATTGCCCATCGGGGAGATCGCCGGCGTTGGTGGTGGCGTCAAAGAGGCCGGTTCCGAACCGCAGCTGCGATCGCAAGGCCCAGGCCCCATTGACTTGACGGTGAATATAATCCTGGCCAAAGCTAATCACGCGGGTTTCGCTACGTCCGGAGTCGTCGGGACCTAAGCCAAAGGGTTCAGGGCGATCGAGAAAGAAGGTTTGGCTATCTTGCCAAGAAAACCCCAGAGACAGGGCAAATTCTCGCTCAGGGGTGCGTTGGAGGGGATGGCGATAGCGCAGTTCGTAGAGGCTCGATTCTCCCCGGATATCGAGTTGATCGAAGGGGGCTTGGGTGACTTCGTTTTGGCTGGGGGCGACTCGTAGCTGAAGGCGGCCATCTCGGGAGTTGACGGGAATCTCGTAGCCGATATCGATGAAGTCTAGGCCTTCGCCATAGGTGAGGTTGTACTCGATGCTGAAGCGATCGCCGACGCCAACAAGGTTGCGATGGGTTAGCCCCAAATTGAGCCGTTCGCCGCCAATGCTAGGGGGAGAATAGTTATCGCTGCTGATGCTCACTTGTAGGGGGTTGGCTTCCTGCACCCGCACAATGAGGCGGCTTTCTCCAAGGTTCTCTCCTGAACGCAGGTTGGCTTCGACTTGTTCAAAGAGGGGATCGGCTCGCAGCAGTCGCAGTTCGTCTTCGAGACGAGCGGTGTTGAGGGGAACTCCGGCGGCTCGTTGTAGGCGATCGCGGATGAAGGACTCGTTGAGGCGATCGTTCCCTTCGATGTCAATCTCACTCAAACGTCCCTCAATCACCTCGATCACGACGACTCCATCGACAATATCCTGTTGGGGCAGCCGGGCGCGAGAGGTGAGATAATCCTGATCCAGATAGAGTTGGGTGATCTCGTCGGCGAGGGTTTGTAGCTCCTCTAGGCTCAATTCTTGTCCTTCGTAGGGTGCCGTTAACTCGGCCAGGTCTGAGGCGCTAAAGCGGGTACTCCCACGCACGTCGATGCGTTGGATGAGGATGCGGGAGGGGTTGGAGTCTTGGCTGAGGTGGGGCGGTTCCTGACTATAGACGACGGTCCCAGATAGGGCCATAATGGCTGCGGCGATCGCCCCGACTCCCTTCTGGCTCAACAATGGATGACAAACCCTTTTCACAACGAACTCTCTCCCTATCTCACGTTTTTTTGTAGTCGTCCATCCCCTCTCCATCGGTGGGGTAAAATACGAATCCCCTCAACCTTGCTGCAAGTTTAGGAGAATAACGGTTGCACACATTACTGCGTTTGGCACGATCAATTGATCGGATAAACAGGGCGATCGGTCGTCTAAGCGGTTGGCTCGTCCTGCTGATGGTGTTGGTGGGCGGGTTTAACGTCGTGGGACGTTATCTGGGCAATGCCCTCGGACAGAACCTCAGTTCCAATGGGCTGATTGAAGCTCAATGGTATTTGTTTAGTTTAGTGTTCTTGTTGGGTGCGGCCTATACTCTGCAAGAAAATGATCATGTTCGTATGGATGTTCTTTATAGTGGCTGGCCCCCCCGCCGTAAAGCTCTGGCTGATTTTATCGCGACACTCGTGTTTTTGTTGCCGTTTTGTGGGTTTGCTCTCTGGTTTACTTGGACTCCCGTCTTGAACTCTTGGCGCATCCAGGAAGGATCGCCGGACCCGGGCGGTTTACCCCGTTATCCCATAAAAAGCTTTATTTTGGTGATGTTTATCTTGTTGATTGCTCAGGGAGTCTCTCAAGCCATTAAGAGTTGGGGGATCTATTCGGGGGCGATCGCCCCTCCATCCTCTGCGCAGAGCGTCCCCCCCGTCAATGGCCAATCTGAAGCGGAGAACGATGATGATGCTTGACTGGCTGGGAATCCTCATGTTTGCTGGGGTGTTTGTGTTACTGCTGCTGGGCTATCCCGTCGCTTTTACTCTGGGAGGGGTGGCGGTTCTGTTTAGTCTGATTGGCTCGGCGTTAGGGGTGTTTAATCTGGCGCTGTGGGGGACGTTGCCCTTGCAGGTGTTTAACACCATGTCCAATTACACTCTACTGGCGATTCCCTATTTTATTTTTATGGGGGCCATGTTGGAGAAGTCGGGGATTGCCGAACGGCTTTTAGAAACCATTGGTATTCTCTTTGGGCGAGTTCGTGGTGGTTTGGCGTTAGCGGTGATTATTGTTGGGGCGTTGTTAGGGGCGACAACGGGGGTTGTGGCGGCGACGGTTGTGGCGATGGGCTTAATTTCTCTGCCGATTATGCTGCGCTACGGCTATAACAAGGAGTTGGCGACGGGGGTGATTGTGGCGTCGGGAACCTTGGGGCAAATTATTCCTCCGAGTGTGGTTTTGGTGGTTCTAGCGGATCAGTTGGGAATTTCGGTGGGAGATTTATTTGTAGGTGCGTTGTTGCCGGGGTTATTGATGACGACGGTGTTTGCTCTTCATGTGTTGGTGATTACTCTGATTCGCCCGGAATTAGCACCTGCATTACCGGCAGAGGTTCGCAATCTGCGGGGACGACATTTAGTGAGTCGGGTGTTTCAGGCGATGATTCCACCGTTGTTGTTAATTATTTTGGTGTTAGGGAGTATCTTTTTTGGGCTGGCTACGCCGACGGAGGCGGGAGCGTTAGGGGGAATTGGGGCGATGTTGTTGGCGATCGCCAATCAACGCTTTACCTGGAAAGGATTGCGCCAGGTGTGTGATGCGACGCTGCGAATTACGAGCATGGTGGTGTTGATTTTGATTGGTTCGACGGCTTTTAGTGTGGTGTTCCGGGGGCTGAATGGTGAAGCGGTGATGCGAACGATGTTGGCCAATTTACCGGGAGGAGAGGTGGGTTTTTTGGCGATTAGTATGCTGGTTGTTTTTCTGTTAGGCTTTTTTATTGATTTTTTTCAGATCGCTTTTATTATTGTGCCGCTGTTTGCTCCGGTGGCGCAAAGTTTTGGCTTAGATATGGTTTGGTATGGGGTGATTCTAGGGGCGAATTTACAAACGTCGTTTTTAACGCCTCCCTTTGGTTTTGCCTTATTTTATCTGCGAGGAATTGCACCGGAGTCTGTCAAAACTTCGGATATTTATCGTGGTGCAACTCAGTTTGTTTTACTGCAAGTTTTGGTGTTGATGGCGATTATTCGCTTCCCGGCGATTGTGACTTGGCTTCCCTCGTTGGCTGAGTCTAATAGGGTGGTGAATTAGGTTTTTTGAAGTAAAGCTGGGGTTATTGAGGATGAAAATGGGCAACCAGTTTTTGCGTTGCTGCAATTTTGGGGTAGGAAAGTTTAATTTGCCAGGGGTTTTCTTCTGTAAATGGAGAGGGTTTATCTTGCCAAACTTCTCCTTGTTCGTAAGCTCGAATGAGCGATCGCCGCACTTCCAGGGGCGGAACGTTTGAGGGAATGGAGTAGCGCGATCGCATCCGATCTGTATAATAGTCACTATGGCGACCGAGCCTGAGAATAAAGTTGAAGACTTCAGGAATTGCGGTTTCACCAAATTCCTCTAGGAACGTCTGATACGCGTCAATTGCTGCATTAGCATAGGCGTAGGCTAACCCATTGTTTAAGGTTTGACTACAGGAGACGAGACAGCGAGCGCGGCGATAGTCTAAGGGAGCAAATTCTTCGCCCCAAAGTTGAACCGCCCAAGGAAATTCACGAGATAGACTACGGCGATCAATGACGCTGGTCAGGATACTATTAACAGTGACCACAAAGCGAGCTTCTTCGGCTTCTGCGAGGCGACGAACGTCAAGGGCGTTACAAATAATCATGGTAGGTAGGAGTCACGGTAACAGTGTTAAGGTCAAAGGTTAAGGTCAAAGGTTACTATCAAACAATCGAATCGATAACTGATGAACGTCAACAGAGAGATGACCCTATCTTCAATCTTATGGCAGGCCAATCAGGACTTGGCTCAGACTTGCCTCAATCATAGGTTTGTTCAGGGAATTGCTGACGGCAATTTACCCCGTCAGACATTTAGTTATTATGTTGGGCAAGATGCCTTTTTTTTACAGGCCTTTGCTCGGGCTTATAGTGTTGCAGCGGCTAAATGCAGCAATTGGGAAACGTTTCAAGTGTTCCACCGACTGACTCAAGGAGTCATTGAGGAACTGAATCTACATCGAAGTTATAGCCAAGAGTGGGATGTGGATATTACGACGGTTGAGGCCAGCTCAGCAACACGGCGGTATACGGATTTTCTGCTGGCGACGGCGTGGCAAGCCGATGTGGCAACCATTGCAGCGGCGATGTCCCCCTGTATGCGACTCTATCTGTTTCTGGGACGAGAATTAGCCAAAAATGGCATTCCTGACCATCAATATGCAGATTGGATCTGTACCTATGGTAGCGATGAGTTTGAGCCGTTGGCAAGACAGCTAGAGGAGGTGGTTGACCAAGAGGGATGCGATCGCCCTCAACTCCGGCAAACCTATCGTTATGCGATGCAATGTGAACTGGACTTTTTTGAGGCAGCCTGGAACCAATTTGTCTAGGCGTTTGGTCTCAGCTTTTTGTCTGAGTTCAACCATTCACCTTATTGCACCCATCTCTGAGGTTGCGATGTTATATAAGATATAGCTTGTTATGTGTTTTTTTGTGAATTGAGGAATTACGGCTGTGGTCTTAACGATTATTACAGAAGATGGATTTGATTTCGGCATTGCCACTCAAGGGAATGACAACATCGTTATGAGCCAGTTGCCGGCTGATGAACTGGCTCAGTTAGGTAATTCTGCCTTCCCGGATGCGATCGCCCTACTGGGGGGGAGACGATGTGGCCCGCAATGATGATGAGGGACGCATTATCTTCGGCAATGCCGGCAATGACAGCATTGTTGGGGGCGCAGGCAATGATACTCTGGCGGCGGGCCGTGATAATGACGTTCTCGATGGAAGTTCCGGAGATAATATCCTCTTTGGCAATTTGGGGGAGGATACCGTCACCGGTGGCGCTGGGAATGATAGTCTGTTTGGCGGCCAGGGCGATGATGTTGTCATCGGTGGTCTAGGAAATGATCTCTTATCGGGCGATCGCGGTCGTGATACGCTCACCGGTGGCGATGGAATAGACCACTTTAGCTTGGCGGCGTCGGCGGAGATTGGCGAGGATGTGATTGTCGATTTCCAAGATGGCGTTGTTGACACTCCCGCCGTTAAATCAAAGATTATAACGGGGGATTCTTGCTTCATGACTGTTTGTCTAGCCCCAGAGCATTTTTGCCCCGAAACCCCGTC
>LJZT01000160.1 GCA_001314905.1 Phormidium sp. OSCR | reverse complement strand
TAAGCACAAATCCTGTATTCTTTTTTGTGGGTTGCCATTCATCTCACCGCCAAATCAAAGATTATGGCGGGAGCCTTCTTGCAACATTGAGGTAACTGTTGGGCCACTTGTTCTAAGTTTTGACGGGCCGCTTGAGCGGCCATTTCATTGGGAACCACTAACTTGAGTGAAATCTCAGCCCCCCGCCATTGGCTACTGGTTCGCAACAAATAGGCCAACAGCAGCATCAAACCGCCATTAGCTTGTAAGCCTCCCCACCAAACATCAATACGACGGCGTTTGCCAAATTCCCGTTCGGGATTTTCGCGGAAAATAATGATGCTACGACGGGATTGATAGAGCTTAGCAATTAAGCGACAATAACTGCCTCGTAAATGCTCCTGTTCACTATCTCCCAAGAGAATCGTATTGGGAACTAACGGCCCAATGCCATAGGCTTCCACGAGTCGTTCTGCCCCCACAAAGGGATCGGGAGCTGTCACCAAGCGTACTAACGCTTGAACCCCTCGTTTTTCTAAATACTCACGGATTTTTTTCTCCAGGGCCGCCTGTTGTCCAATATCTCGGGACCCACTCGGGAGAATACTGGAAATGGTGACCATGCCTCGGTTGTGGGTCAAGGCTGTGGCTAATTCCACCAAGGCCCAACGACGCATGGGGGCGCCGGATAAGACCAACATATGGGGTCGCCAGTTTTTGGTATCGACGTCATCTCCCATGCTGAGAATGGCCATGCGGGCCAGTTCGACCCATAAGCCGCGACGGACATCGCCCCAGGCTGATTGTAGTTCTCGACGTTCGAGCCAGAGATAGACACTGAGAACGAAAATCGCGGCCACTACGGCCGCTACAGGGTTAATGAGCAACATGACCCAGAGACAGCCGATCGCCCCGAGGGCGGAGAAATACCAAGGAACGCCAAAGGTGGGACGGAATGAGGGACTTTCTAGGAAGCCTTCGATACCAGCGGCCACGTTCAATACCAGATAGGTACTGAGAAAGAACATGGTTAAAACGGGAGCGATCAGGTTGAGATCGCCGATGCTGACAGCAGCTAGGGCCACCCCTAGGGTGAGGAAGGTTCCCAGACGGGGTTCGTCATTCTCGCCTCGTCCTTGCCCTAGCCAACGCAGCATCGGAGGTAAGACGCCATCTCGGGCCAGGGCTTGCAGAACGCGGGGGGCGCCGAGAATACTGCCGAGGGCGCTGGAGAGGGTGGCCCCCAAACCCCTAGTAGAATCGCATCGCCCCAGATGGCAATGTCCCGCATCACCAGGGGATTTTCAGTCAGGGCGGTATAGTCGGCGCGGGTGGCGAGGAACAGGGGCAAAATCATGTAGATGATGTAGCCGGTGCCAACGGCGGCGAGAGTCCCTTTCGGGATGGATTTTGAGGGGTCTTTGAGGTCGCCAGACATATTGACGCCGGCCATGATTCCGGTGACGGCGGGGAAGAAGACGGCAAAGACGACCCAGAAGGGTTCACCAATGCGCCCGGAGACGTTCCACATCCCGATGTCGCTTTCGGCGATGGGACTGCCGAAGGCCAGGGAGATGAGGGAGAGGGCGATCGCCGCCATGATGAAGTATTGGGCGCGGATGGCTAAATCCGCTGATTGGATCGCTAGTCCGGCAACAACCAGGGTGGTGATGAGGGCGATGGGGGTTTGATAGTCGGACAATACTGGAAAGCTATTACTTAAACTTTCGGCGAAGCCTAGGGTATAGAGGGCAACGGAGAAGGCTTGGGCGAAATAGAGGGGAATCCCGACGGCCCCCCCGGTTTCGATGCCGAGGGAGCGACTAATCATGTAGTACGCGCCCCCGACTCGTACCACGCGATCGGTGGCAATGGCAGAAATCGAAAGGCTTGTCAGCAGCGTGATTGAGGTGGCTAGGGTGACGATCACTAGGCTCCCGAGCCAACCAACGTTGGCCACTACCCAGCCGAAGCGCAGGTACATAATCACCCCCAAGATGGTGAGAATTGAGGGGGTGAAAACACCGCCAAATGTGCCGAGACCTTTGGCTGAGTCGTCGTCAGGGGGCGGGTTGGAGTTGGAGGATTGCTGCCAGGGAAAGCGCACTATAAAAACAACGAGCTTAAGTTGCCTTTGCCATATTAAGCTAATTTTCTCAATTTGGAGCCGTTGCAATTCTTATCATTCTGGGAATCTTTCCCCATGGATTCCACAAGGTTTCCACAACTTTTATCCAAGTTTTCCACAGGTTGTTGAGGGTTTTCCACAGGCGATCGCCGACCTTGGGGACGACTAGGCAAGGTTGGGGATTTCTGGGAAGGAGCGGCTTGGCACTCAGAATTGACATCTAAATGTAACGTTAAGTTACAAAAACAAGGCGTAAACCCCTATTCTCTCGTGAAGCTCCAGGGTTCAAAAGAGAAAATTTCATCTTTCGCAACATTGACAAGCCGACCCCTGATCAGACCACAATGATGCGACGGGTCAAGGTTGCCTCAAAGGTTGCCTCAACAGATTACCGCCCAACCTTACCCATCCCCTACAAGCCGGAGGCCGTTATGAATACTAGCGTCAGCATACTCGCAGAAATCCCTGAAGACCTACATCAATCCCTCAAGAGTTATCTCGATAGTCATCCTGATTGGGATCAAGACCGCATCTTTGCAGCGGCGTTATCTCTGTTTCTGCTACAAAATGGCGACAGCAGTACGCCGGAAGCGTCTCAGAATTACCGCCGGGCGGCCCGTGTGTATTTGGAAACTCTGTTTCAAAATCCCGATTAACGGGAATTGGAACCTGAAGCACTAGGACATCGCTTGATAGTCGAGATTGGATCAATCATTCAAATTGGATGTTCGGTCTTCGATGTTTGCATAGAAAAAAGGCGGGTATAACCCGCCTTTTGCTTAGGGAAATCAATTCAAGAACATCCCGGTCTTATTCAGTTTTCCTGTGTTTTACTTCTAGGCGGGCTTCGCCTGGCTATCGTTTTTGTTCTGGAGTAGGCGAATCACGGAGCTTTTTTCTAGCAATCCCAGAACGATTCCGTTTTCCCCGATAACGGGAAGTTCGGAGAGTTTTTGATTTTCCAGGAGGGTCACGACTTCGAGCAAGGATTGGTTAGATTCGACGGTTTGCACATCGACACTTTCCATCAATTCGGAGACTTGGACGTCATTCCAGTCAGAGGTGGGAACTTGACGCATGGTTTCGACGGATAGGGCGCCGATGAGTTGCTGGTTCTCGTCGGTGACGAGGTATTTGCGCCAGTTGCGACGACCGATGACGTAGTTGTTGGCGAACTCTCGTAGGGAGAGGTTAGCCGGAATGACGGGACTGTCAGGAGTCACAGCGTCGGCGGCGGTTAGGCCATCGAGTTTTTCTTGGATTTGCGCCGATTGGGCCGAGGTTCCGGCGTTTTGCAGGAGGAACCAGCCGATTAGGATGTTCCAGAAGTTGAAGCCAGCGTTGAAAAACAGGGGAATGACACCCGAGGCGATCGCCAACCAACCAATGACTTGGCCAACACGGCTAGCAATAACGGTTCCTTTATAGGGGTTCCCGGTGACTTTCCAGACGGCTGATTTGAGGATGTTCCCGCCATCGAGGGGGAGTCCGGGAATCAGGTTGAACAGGGCCAAAATCAGGTTAATCGTGGCCAGCAATCCCAGAATCGCCGCTAAGGGAGCCGAGAGGGGGACGGTTTGCACGATCGCCGTGAACAAGCCAAAAAGTCCTAGACTAACCAGAGGACCGGCGATGGCGACCCAGAACGACTCTCCGGGAGTCTCGGACTCTCGCCCTAAGCTGGCTAAGCCCCCAAAGAGAAATAGCGTGATGGATTTGACTTCAATCCCTTGGCTTTGGGCGACGAAGCTATGGCCCAATTCATGGGCGAGGACTGAGGAGAACAGCAGCAGGGCCGCCACTAATCCTAAAATCCAGGGCAGAATCACACCCAGTTCGGGAAATTGACTGGCGAGTCCGCCGCCATAGCTGAAGGTGACGAGGGCTAAGACAAGGAACCAGGATGCGTTGAGATAGAAGGGGATTCCGAAAAGGTTTCCGACGCGGAACGAGCCGTTCATAGAGGGGTCTCCTGAATGCAACTTATGTGAGAGCAAGACTCGAACCGTCGAAACGCAAAGAACATCATGAGAGAGGTTCGGGAGCAGGTCAAAGGATGATTGCTGTTGGGTTCGTGGCCATCAATGGTGTTAATGGTGCTACAAAAATGGTGCTACAAACCCTGTTTGACGAGCCGAGTCGCTGTGAACTTGTTTCTATTGTAACGTTTTGTTAAATTGCGATCGCCCCGAAGCGGTCGCGTTGCCCGCCCCTAACAGTACGGTCTTTCACACTGTTGATCGGTTGAGCTGATCGGTTGAGCGGGGGAGATTGATTCGATACCCATATTCTACGGGGCGATCGCCCTACACCACATCCTCCAGGGGACAGAACTGATAAAACACCGTTTCATCCCGCAGAATAGGTCGAAATCCCTCAAAAGAGCTAGTTAAGGTTTCACTGGCTCCCAACACCAAATATCCCTGGGGTTTAATCACCTCTGCCACCTGATGCAACAGATGGGTTCGCTCAGGAACCTCGAAGTAAATCAAAAGATTGCGCAGCAACACCAAATCCATTTTCGGTAGAGGTGGAAGCGGTTGACGCAAATCAAGGCGGCGAAACTGAACCATGAGGCGAATTTCATCGCAGACAACCCAATCATTACCCTGGCGGCGAAAGTACCGTTCTCGCAAGCGCGGGGGAAGACGCCGTTTGACCTCTAAGTCACTATAGATCCCGGAGCGAGCTTGACGTAGTACCTCATCGGAGACATCGCTGGCTAGGATTTGTAGGGTCCAATGATGAACCATCAGCGGAAAGGCATCATAGAGCAACATTGCCAGGCTATAGGCTTCTTGACCGCGAGAACAGGCCGCAGACCAAATATTAAGTTGTCGTTGTTGATAGTTACGACGCAGCAGTTCAGGAAAAATTTGTTTACGGAGGCCCTCAAAAACTTGAAAATCACGGAAGAAAGACGTTTCAGAGGGAATCTGGGACATCCGATTCATTAAAATCATATTCAGACGGTGGGTTCAGTCGCGGTAGAGTCTCCCTGATTGGCGTACCATAAGTGAACCATGCAGCGGCCAGGGCCACGGTCAAGGCTGGAATCCACCATAAATTTAACAACCCAGCCCAGAGCCAAAAGCGCAGCCGCAGTCGCCACAGCACTCCCCAATGTTGACGATTGTTTAGGGCTGGGTGGCGTTTGGCACTATACCAATGTTGTTTACGGTGAACTCGACCATGACAGCGGCGACAGAGGGGGACAACATCCCAGCCGGGGACTTCCCGCCCGGCAATTTTGCCTCGGATGTCTCGATAGCGTAGGTGATGGACGGCTTCGGCTTTGTGGAAGGGATTGAGGATACAGCGGTTACGGCTAAAACGGCGGGTTCGTGTGGCAATGGTATGCCAGTTGCCACGATAGCGGTTTTTGAAGGACTTTTGACGAGAGACAGACATGAACGCAGAACCGATGGGTTGGGGATATCTTCTAACATAGTTAATCACTCTTGGCTCTCCTTTGTACAAGTTTTGGCTGCGGATTTCGGGAAGACTCTTGCTGGTTAGAAGGGAGGCGTGAGGAGTTGGCAAGATATACGGTTGCTGGTTTAAGCCTTGATATTTGGGTTTTGGGATCGCAATTTGTATGAAATTGGCTATTTTTTTATTCTGTTTTAGTGATTACCGAAGTTAAATTTTCATACTTAAAGAAATTATACTTTTGACTATAAGTTCTGTTAAAAATAGATAGCACGGGGTTAAGGTAGGGGGCTTCGTTTTATTGGCGTGCTAGACTGCTAGTAGGCTGGCGTTTGACCTTTATCGTTTAAATCCAATGGATGTTCAACTAGACTTCTCAGATGTTACAGATTTGGCGGCGATTGGGACTCAATATGCCAGCCAGGGGTTGACCTTTTCTGACAATGCGATCGCCCTGCTCAGCCGTGAGAGGGGAGGACGAGGGAACTTCGCTGAGGCGGGAGGGCGAACCCTCATCACCTATAGCGGCGATGAGGCGATTCAGGTGGGGATTGCTGAGAGTCTGCCGGCGATCGTTGCTGGACAACTGACGCTACGTTATACGTCCCCTCACCTCGACCATAGGATTCGAGTTCTCGATGGGACTGGGGCGATTATTGATAGTTTTGTATTGCCAAAAACATCCCCCAATCTAGGTGTTGGGGGTGAGTTTGATCGCTTCGCAACTGTTACGGTTGAGTTTAGCGGTGATGGGCGATCGCTGGCGATCGGGAGTTTCGCTAATCAGTTGGGAATTGACAGCTTCGACTTAAATCTCACGTTTGCAGAACCCGAACCTGAGCCGGAACCCGAACCTGAGCCGGAACCCGAACCTGAGCCGGAACCCGAACCTGAGCCGGAGCCGGAACCCGAACCTGAGCCGGAACCCGAACCTGAGCCGGAGCCGGAACCTGAGCCGGAACCTGAGCCGGAACCTGAGCCGGAACCCGAACCTGAGCCGGAGCCGGAACCCGAACCTG
>LJZT01000159.1 GCA_001314905.1 Phormidium sp. OSCR | reverse complement strand
ATGCCGCCCCTGTCATCAGGTACTTCTTTTTGGTCGGACATTCTAGCTGGCGAGAACCACCAATCTTGCCTCTCGTGGCACACTTGGGTGCGTTGGCTCTACAATTCTACCACATATTTTTAGTCAAAATTCATCTCACCGCTAAGCCTTCGGCTCTAACGGGAGTCTTCTTTTGACATTTAAGATAAAATGACTGAAGACGAGTCTCGTATCCCGAAGTGCAGCCAACTCCTGATAGCAGAACGCCCACATCAGCCTGATGGATGACCAAGTTTCCACAAAAATCCGCCGCAAACGAGGCATCGAGCCGCTTCGTATAGAGCTTACATTGGAAATAAATGCGCCGTTGGTTCAACATTCCCCAGCCATCAACTCCCCCATCGGCTCCCACGTTTCCTGGCTCCAACCCCAGACGCAGAGCAAACCGTCGTCCCAAGTCCTGCTTCACCGCTGGATCAGAATTGAGAATCCCGGTGACTAAGGCATCGATTTCCAAAAAATCCATAGAGATACAGGTTAGGTGTGTCCAGCCGGGAGTTGAGTCGCTTTCTCCACCAGTTGATGATAGAGGAGGGCAACGCCTAAATAGATGGATTCTCCAATCTCATCTGTCATCTTCAGTTGGTTTAATTTGTCCCAGATTTCTCCGTCCAACTCTAAGTTCCTATTGTATCTCTTTTGACGAATGGGGTCATCTTGGGGAATATTTCCTAGCGCATTTAACTCTCGTAAATATTCTTGTCTCTGGCGTGTCTTCCAGTTTTCCCAATCATGGCTATCCCGTTCATGACTCTCCGTTACAGAAGCCTGTCGGTCCGGATTAAGATGCTTTTGCATCTCATGGTTGACAAAGCTCAAATAATGAATGGCTCGACGTGGAACATCCTCACTGTTTAGCCTTAAAGCCTCACTGATTTTTGCCATATTTTGGACTTCCTTTTCAGTTAGACGATAAGTCGCTATTTTAAGATCTTGCTGTTTTTTGACCTCCTCAGCTCCTTCTTGTATCGCCTCTTCCACTAGAAAATTAGTGTCAGTTTTTGATTTGGTTTGATGGCCGCTTTTCATTATTTTTCACTCCCTTTGAAGGTTTACAAGTTTTGACTTTTTGTAGTTGTCTTTTTCCTCAATAATTTTTATGAAAATATATGTAAATGATTAAGCTTTTAGAAGCGCGTCAAAGTAACTGGCGATCTGTGAGTATTCCCCTTCATAACTCCAGATACACCTATAGTCCCGGTAAATCGCCTCTTGCATCTTCTGTTGCAAATTGGGTAAGGCGGGTGCTGTTCGGCAGTTTGTCGGCTTATTTTCGGATGCTATCTGATCGACGACGTTTTTAACGGAATCTCCAGATACACCTAGAGGAACTACAACAACTCTAGGATTGACTCCCGTATTTTTAGCCAGATTTGAAAACACCTTTAGCGTCCTAGGTAAATTCCGAAGTGCCTTGATTTCTTGAGATGTATTAATGGGAACCAAAACCAAATCCGGCTGACCACCAATAATGGCCTTAACGGTATTAACCAAGGGGCTATCTATATCCAGAACCACATGAGCGTAGCCCTCAGGATTTGCTGTATTTCGGATAGATTCTCGTTTTTTATCCCAAACAATAGTGCTATCTCCGAGACGATGATAATCCTTATTTTTGCCCGGCTGTTTACCACGAGTAAAAAACTGCCAAAAGTCTGCTTGATCATCACAGTCAATCATCAGCACGTTACTACCTTGTTCCAACAACAAACCAGCAGCATGAACGGCGAGTGTTGTTTTTCCTACACCACCATCGTTGTGAGTACATAGAATTTTCAATTCCTGTTAACCCATTTGATGTTACAACTTTAGCTCAAATGATACCACTTCAAGCATTGAGAACGCCAATAGTCAACTTGAAGATGTCCAGAGTGAGAAACAAGTTGAGGACATTGACACGGGTTTAGAACCACTTACCCCTAAAAACACAGCAACAACCGAGGGAATAGAGGCACAATCCCCTATTCCCTAAAATTCCTAACCCAACGCCTCCATCAACTGCGATTTCGCCGCCTCCAAAGCCGCCGGTAACTGACTCGCATCCCGTCCCCCCGCCTGGGCGAGATTGGGACGACCGCCACCACCACCGCCGCAGAGTTTGGCAATACCACCGATGAACTTGCCCGCTTGCACCCCTTTCTGGTTCACCGCAGGACTAAAGGCCGCCACTAAACTGACTTTCCCCTCACTGGGAATCCCCCCTAACACCACCGCCGCGTCACCGAGTTTCTGTTGTAGGCGTTCGGCGGCGGTTTGTAGGGATTTGCTGTCGGCGGTTCCTAGGTTGGCCACAAGAATCTTGAACTCGCCCACGGATTCGGCTTGCGAGAGGAGTTGATCTGATTTCGCCAGGGCTAGTTCAGCGTTGAGGGCGGCCAGTTGCTTCTGGGCCGCTTTGAGTTCCTCTTGTAAACTGGTGACACGATCGCCGACTTCCTCCGGCTTCACCTTAAAGCGATCGCACAACTCCTTCACCACCCCATCGCGGCTATTGAGATAATCCAACACCGCCGGCCCTGACACCGCCTCAATACGCCGCACCCCAGAGGAAATCCCCGACTCAGAGATAATCTTAAACGCGCCAATCTCAGCCGTATTACTCACATGAGTGCCACCGCAGAGTTCCATCGACACCCCAGGGAAGTCAATCACCCGCACCACATCGGCGTACTTCTCGCCAAACATGGCCACAGCCCCCTTGCGTTTAGCATCCTCTAAAGGCATTTCCGCCACTTGCGCCCCGTGGGCCTCAGCAATCCAAGTATTGACTAAATCTTCGACGTGCTGCACATCCTCGGCGGTGAGGGCGCGGGGACAGTTGAAATCAAAGCGGAGGCGGTCAAAGGCCACGAGAGACCCCGCTTGAGACACCGACTCATCCACCAGTTGTTTGAGGGCCGCTTGCAGTAGGTGGGTGGCGCTGTGGTTGGCTTGGGCGCGACGACGACAGGCCCGGTCAATTTGCGCCGTCACCGTATCGCCAAGGTTGAGGGTTCCCCGTTCAATGCGTCCGAAGTGGATGAAAATATCGCCTTCTTTCTTCACATCCTCAACGCGAACCACAAGGGTTTCTCCTGAAAGATAACCGCGATCGCCGATTTGTCCCCCAGACTCAGCATAAAAGGGAGTGCGATCGAGGACCACTTGCACCGTTTCCCCAGCTTCGGCTGACTCAACTCGATGACCCTCGACTAAAACCGCCGTCACTTGGACATTCGCCTGATTATCGCTATAGCCCAAAAACGCCGTAGGATGGAGCGTTTCGGCTAATTCATCCAAACTGCCCTGAACCGTCAAATCAATGGTCTCATGGGCGGCCCGGGCGCGATCGCGTTGCCGTTCCATCTCCACCTCGAAGCCATCGATATCCACCCCAATCCCCTGTTCCTCGGCAATTTCTTGGGTCAACTCCAAGGGGAAACCATAGGTGTCATACAGCGTAAACGCATCTTCCCCAGAAATCTGTTGCGGGTTGGTCGCTAGAATCTCCCCGAGGAGTTTTTCGCCCCGTTCTAAGGTTTTCAGGAATTGGGCTTCTTCCCGAGATAATTCACGGTTAATCAACGCCTGCCGTTCCCGCAAATTGGCATAAGCCGCTTCCGAAACCTCAATCGCCGTTTCAGCCACTTGCGTAATAAACGCGCCCTCAATCCCAATTAACCGACCATGACGCACTACCCGACGAATCAGACGACGCAAGACATAGCCCCGGCCCATATTCGAGGCGCGCACCCCATCCGCAATCAGATGGACCACGGCGCGCACATGGTCGCCGATGACTTTCAGAGAAACCTGGGTTTTCGCATCCGCCTTATCATAGCGAAGCTGGGCGATCGCCGCCGCTCGTTGGATAATCGGGAAAATCAGGTCGGTTTCGTAGTTATTGGGGACTGTTTGCAGCACCTGGGCCATGCGTTCGAGTCCCATCCCCGTATCAATGTTTTTATTTTGTAGGGGAGTGAGGCTACCGTCGCTGTCCCGGTTGAACTGCATAAAGACCAGGTTATACAGTTCAATAAAACGGCTATCGTCTTCCAAATCAATCTCATCATCGCCGAGTTCCGGGTGGAAATCATAGTAAATCTCCGAACAAGGACCACAGGGTCCCGTCGGGCCAGATTTCCAGAAGTTGTCCTCTTCTCCCATCCGCTGAATGCGATGTTTGGCAATACCAATCGTTTGATGCCAAATATCGAAGGCTTCGTCATCTTCCCGGAAGACACTGACGATGAGGCGTTCTGGGGGTAAGCCGTAGACTTGGGTCATCAATTCCCAGCCCCAGGCGATCGCCTCGGGTTTAAAGTAATCCCCAAAACTGAAGTTCCCCAACATCTCGAAAAACGTATGATGTCGCGCCGTTCGGCCCACATTCTCAATATCATTGGTGCGGATACATTTCTGGGAGGTGGTGGCGCGAGGATAGTCCCGTTCCCGCTGGCCCAGGAAGATGGGTTTGAAGGGTAGCATCCCGGCGATGGTTAGCAGAACGGTGGGGTCTTCAGGAACCAATGAGGCGCTCGGGAGGCGTTGGTGTTGACGCGCCTCGAAGAATTGTAGGAATTTTTCGCGGATTTGGCGACCACTTAGGAACTCGGGGGTGAAAGACATCGTGGGTTAGACTGCGGTGAACGGTTAGCAAGGGGGATTTTACCCTGTCCTTTGCTTCTATTGTAGGGTTCTATGGAAGCGGGGAGGATGTCAATCTCCCAATCCTATTAAAACTCCAGTCATCCCTCAAACGCGATCGCCCTCCCCGCCCTCTACCAACCATCATCCCTTGGAGGAGGCTGGTTCCAATCGTCTCCTTTGGGACTGGGGGGGTCTTGAACCTGAGCCGGAGGTCTCGGCGGCGTGTCTCTCGGTTGCCAGAGGGGTTCCTTAACCCGTTCTGGCGCCTGATCTCGTTGCAGGTGTAAGGGTTCCACCACCCGCGCTACAGCATCCTTGAGAAATGCCTTGACAAATTCTTCTTTTCGTGTTAATTCAAACTGCCGTTGTACCACCTCTGTAATGCCGCCATCTCCCCAATCCCCATCTTGGCGGAAATACTCAATAAAACTCTTGCCCGCAATACGAGTTAGATAGGCCGCACTCACCCCCTGAATCGCCTTCCCAATCACTAACGTGCCCACATGAAATTGCAATCCCGTCGCCACCAGTTGCACCACTCCTTTAACAATCCCTAAACTGGCCAGGGTTTTGCCGAGAGACAGGGCTAATTCTCGTCCTCGTTCCAAGTTCAACTCACAACCATAGACTTTGCCCAACTCCACCACCATCTGGGCATTCACAGCCGCCGTTGCCAACAAATCCACCCCAGGAAGCGGCGTAATGGCGATCGCCCCCGCGCCAATCCACTGATAGCGATCGACAATCTTCATCGCTTGACGTCGCCGTTGTCCATCCAGCAGACGACGGGCCTCATCCCCCAACCGTTGCGATTGCAGCAAAATGTTATCGGCCAGCAAATCTTCCCCCTCGGCCCGCAATACCGCCACAATGCGCCGAATTAGGGGCATAATCTCGGGATCTGGCGTGAAGGCTTCCCCCGTCGCCAGGCGCACCACCGGAGGATTGGCGGCAATGGCTACAATGTCACTCGGAGGCACAATTCCCCGTAATCGCGCCCGCAGTCGGGCTAAAATCACCTCGCGATCGCCCTCAGCATACAAATCAGACTTATTAAAGGCCACAATCGAGCGTTTGCCAATCTCCGCGAGGACTTGCAGCGGTTCATATTCCGACTGACGCAGGTCATTGTCGACAATAAACAACAACAAATCCGCCTCCGTAGCCCATTGGCGGGCCACCTCCCCCCGTTCATTGCCCTCAATTCCTGATTCCAGGATTCCTGGGGTGTCGGTAATCAGAATCTCCCGTTCCAATCCCGGCAAATTCAGGGTATAGGTTTCTCCCACCGTTGTCGTTCCCATCGGCGCACTGACTCGCCCCACCACCCGACCTAAAATAGCATTCACCACCGAAGATTTCCCCGCCGAGCCGGTTCCGAAGACCACCACCTGTAAGTTACCCTGAGAGAGATTGGACTCAATCGCCTGCGATCGCGCCTTGAGAGCCTGGCGCGCCACCTCATCTTGGATTTGCTCAACCTGCGATCGCACCGCCTTGAGATTCACCGACGCCGCATCACTCTTCTTCTGCGGAAGCGTCACCGGCGGCCGAACCGAGCCTTTTCTTGACGCAGACGGCATCCACAACAGCCGCAAATAGTACACCAAGCCGCCAATCAACACCGCCAACAGAACAATCAGCAGCAACAACAAGAGATTGGCTAAAAACGGGCTGGCAGACCACGCGATTTGACCATAGAGCCAATTTAACGACGTGATCAACCAGATGGTCATTGCCAAAACGACAATGACCCCAATAATCAGAGTCAGTAGACGAGACAGGGGCATACAATACCAGCAACTTTCCCTAGTTTACCGTTTCTAGTTATCCAGTTCTTATCCCGATCTCCTCACAGCACAGCCGCCAAGATACACTAGAGTGGGGTGGAAACCTAGCCGGGTAAGGTTCTACCCATTTTGTTTTACCCGTTCTTGCTCTTGCCTATCTTATGTTTTTCCGGCGCTCCCTTCGCTTTCTCAAAACTCATTGGTTTAATGTCCTTTGCGATACCTGCACCGGCGTAGGTCGCCAGCGGCTCGTCGGACTCTCTTCGGAAGTGGCGTTTAATGCCATGTTGGCCATGTTTCCGGCGATTATGGCCGCCCTAGCTATCTTAGGCCAAGTCCTCCCGGAACGCGCGGTTCTAGATTTAATTAC
>LJZT01000158.1 GCA_001314905.1 Phormidium sp. OSCR | reverse complement strand
AATAGGGAATAGGGAATAGGGAATAGGGAATAGGGAATAGGGAATAGGGAATAGGGAATAGGGAATAGGGAATAGGGAATAGGGAATAGGGAATAGGGGCGTACCTTTAGGGTCGCCCTTTTTTGGCAAGAATCTGTCGGAGGATGGGTAGGACGGCTCGGCTGCGGTGGGGGTCGAGGCTGGTGTTGCTGGGCTGCTGGGGGGGGTCAGCCTTGATATCGAGTCCGGGGACATCGGACAGGACTTTCATGCCGATTTGGCGGCGTTCTGCGGGGCTGAAGGGGGCAAAACTGCGGTGTAGGAGGGGCAGAACGGTGAGGAAGCGGTCTTCGGGGAGCGATCGCACCCAGTGGTCAATTAGCCCCAGGAGGCGATCGTCGTGAACGAGCAGCAGTCCACTCCCTTGTAGGCCATTCCCTTGTAGGAAGCCTTCGAGCCAATGGGCGGTGTCGTCGAGGTGGTCTCGTTGATGGAGGACCCAGCCGAGATGTTGGCTGACGCGATCGCGGCTGAGATATTGGGCATCCAATAACAGACGACAACTCAAACCGGCTAACAGACTGGCACTGTCGGGGGCGTTCAGGAGGGTTTCTAGGCTGTTGAGCCAACGGGATGGGTGGGGACAGTCGGGAAGTTGGGCGATCGCCCCGTGGGCGGTCAGAATGGCCTCGGCACGCTGACGGGCGGCGGCGGGGTTGAGATGACGGCAGGCCGCACGAAGGTTCAGGCAACACCGTAAGATGAGGCGATCGCAGATGGGTTGGATGACTCGGACGTCGGTTTGTTGTAGGTTGCGATAGCGTAAAATCCCCACCAGGGGCGGTAAAGCGGCGGCTAACTGGTTGAGATCATGAGTTTGGCTGGCGACGGTTTCGAGACGAGGGCGAATGCCGCTAATGGCCTGGGGCAGATTGGCCCGGAAGAGGCGATCGACGAGGGCGGCTAGGGGCGGCAGATGCTCGATGGCCTCGGCTTGGGACTGACTGTAGGCGTTGGCGGCGGTTTCGAGGCTACTGCCCCAGATACAGCGTTGAATTAACTCGAGATCAAGGCTGGGTTGCCATTGCAGATGCCAGAGTTCGCGGAAGGTTCCTAAGCCGGGATGTCCTTGCAGGCTGGCCCAGGAAATCCCTAATAATTCTAGTCGGTGAAACAGTTGCGATCGCTGGTTATCGCGGGGACGGCGTAAATCTAAGTCCAGGACGGTGAGATCGCTGCTAATCTTCAGATGCAACTGTTGGGCTTGTTGCTGTAAGTCCTGTTGTAGCGGGGTTATTGGGGTGTTGTGGGGGACTTGGCCGAGGCGATCGCTAATTTCGAGGCGATCGCGCAGTTGAGATTTCAGGGACGCCGAATCGGGCATCATCACCGCTTGGGTTGCGTCTTGCAAGTCTTCGAGTCCTGGCCCGGGGCGATCGCGTAGGGCGGCTAAGGTGTTGGCCAGACGCACCGCATCAATGATCTCGGCTGTCGAGGTCAGCTGTCCCAACTCCCGTAAATGGCTCGCCACCTGTGTCAGCCAGCCTAAGGCTCGCTGTGGCGGCGGTTGATGGCGAGTTTCCCAGAGGTAATGATACCAACCGGGGGCGGTCATCCCGGCTTTATACCCACTCCTGGCCGCCAGTTGTCGATAACTCCAGGGAATCCAGGTGGCCTGCACTTCGGGTAACGGCTCGGAGCATAGCTGTGATAATGACTCCAGTTGGGTGGCGATTTCAGCGTCCGAGGGCATCTCGGCTAAGGCGGGGCTATGCCAGGCACCACAAACCACCGCTAGACGATCGTGGGGAGATTCCTGTTGAACTTGTCTCAGGCGGCGTTGCATGGCCGCTTCTCGTAGGCGATCGCCCAAGGCGATGACGGCGGTTTCTCGCAGAGCGGTCATCGCCTCTAGGATGGCAGTAAACTGATCCTCCGAGGGCTGGCCTTGTTCAATGAGTTGCTCCCACCAGCGATCGCCATCCACCGCTCCCGCCGCCTTAGCCAATTCCTGAATCGGGTTCGTGGGTTTCGGTTCTTGCGTCTGTCGCTGCTGCTCTTCTAGGGCAAATTGATAGCACTGAGGTAGGTCAAGCCAATGAATGGGAATCCTAGCCTCTACAGCATATTGCAGGGCTTGCCATTCGGGACTAAACAGGGTGAAGGGGTAGTAGACCGAGGTTTGCGGTTGCTCTGGACTATAAATCAGTAACGCCACCGGCGGCTGGAGGTCGCGATCGGCGGCGAGGTGGGTCACAGTTGCTGCTTCTGGAGGTCCCTCGATGAGGATCTGTTGGGGTTGCCAACGGTGCAGGGCTTGGTGCAAACTTTGGGCAGATCCGGGGCCGTGATGACGAATGCCAAAAATACGGGTGGGCATAGTCGGACGATAAACACTTGATAATCAACAGTTAACTCTGGGGAAACATCTGTCATGCTCTGGGATGGATGCCGTCTCGTTGTCCGATCTTACCCGCTGGTTCAACGCTCTGGCTGCTGCTACAATCGTAGCTTATGACCGGGTCATTATTTGGGAGCATAATTGAGTCTTGGTTTATCAATAAACGTCAAAACATATATCGTTTTGTTAACAATATATCATGACCTATTAAATTTGTTATTCTGGGATTATCAGCGCTTCAAACATATCTTGGTTGTTTCTGTTAAGGGGTACAGTGATTAGCCTATGGTGATGACAAACAAACAACCAAAACTCAACCAGAAAGCCGTCCGTTTATCCTTATTGTAAATCATTGTAAATCTGCGAGTCTAATATGTTGACGGAAAACACCAAGCATTCAGAAAAAAGTCGTGGCCTACGCTGGAAAGCAGCGGCGATCGCCATTGCTTTAGGAACGATTCCGGTGATTGTGGTGGGGGCGATCGCCTATACAACCACTAACCGCTCTTGGCGGGAACAAATCTTTACCAACAAACAAGGCTATGCCGACCAAGTTTCAGGAAAATTGAATCGGTTCATGACAGAACGCTATGGTGATTTTTACGCCATTTCGCGCCTGCCAATTTTCACTAACCCTGAAATTTCCTTAGCAACCAGCGCCCAGGACAAACAAGACTTTCTCAACACCATCGTTGACGCCTACCAAGTCTACGACAGTGTAGCCCTATTTGACATCCAAGGACGACTGATGATTCGCTCAAGTGGCAGCGACACAACCAACCAGTTAGATGGAGACAATCTCCGCATGATCCTCAATCAGAACGTCCCCTTAATTAGTTCCCCTCGTGTCGCCTCAACAACCGGAAAATTATCGGTCTATATCTCCGCCGCCATTCTCAACAGTGAAACCGGCGTACCCATGGGAATTGTCCAGGCTCGATTGCCGGTCAGTGAAATGCAAAACCTGATTGTTAGCAACGACAGCGACAACGAATATGTCCTCGATTCTCAACGACGAATTTTTATCAGTAACCAAGGGGATAACCTCAACGTTACCCGTTTTCAAAATCTGCCCTTAATTCAACAAGCGCAACGCCTGGCTGAGAGTCAAGTTGGAATTATTCGTGACCTCAATCAAGAGTCTTACCTCCTGGCCGCTGTTCCCTTGAGTCGCAATCAACAGATGGTTGATCTCAACTGGATGGTAATTGTTGAAACCACAACGGAAAACGCCTTTGCAACCTCCAATAGTCTGCTACGCACCATTGCCATGGGAACCCTAGGAACCGCCATTGTGGTGACAATTCTGGCCGTGGGAGTCAGCCTACTCATCACTGAACCCCTGATTCAACGCATCACCGAGGTGGTTAGAACCGTCGTCAGCGCCTCCTCAGAAATGGCCGCCACCGTCGAACAACAAGAGCGCAGCTTATCCCAGCAGGCGGCCTCCATCAGCGAATCTACCGCCATGATGGAACAACTCAGTCGCTCGGCGCAACGCTCCGCTGAACAGGCTCAAAGCGCCCAAGACCAAGCTCAGCACGTGCTACAACTGGCTAAAGATGGGGAAGTGGTGGTCGATCGCACCCTTGAGCGCACCACCGAACTTCAACAACGGGTGGCCGGGTTAGTCGAACAAATGGACAATCTCAACGAGCAGACTCGCCGCATCGGGACCATCTCCTCCCTCGTGAGTGACTTAGCCAATCAAACCAATATGCTGGCTCTCAATGCTTCAGTCGAGGCCGTTCGAGCCGGAGATGCGGGACGCGGCTTTGCGGTTGTGGCCTCAGAAATCCGCAAACTCGCTGATCAAAGTCGCCATTCCGCCGAAAAAATTGACACCCTCGTCGAGATGATCCAATCGGCAATTAACACCACCAGCAGTCTGGCCCAAGAGAGTACCAGTGCCGTAGGAGATACCACCGGCTTTGCTCATCAAACCGCTGAGAAGTTTATGGGGGTCAAAAATGCCATTCAGAAAATCGCCGTGGGATCTCAGCAAATTGCCGCCAATGCGCAACAACAGGCTCGCGCCATTGAACAGCTAACCGAAGCTATGACTGCTCTCGACTCTGGGGCCAATGAAACGGCCAGCAGTATTAGTCAAACTCGCGCTGGGAGCCAACATCTCAACGATGCGGCGGTCTCGTTGCAAAAAATGGTCTAAGCTCTTGACTGGCTAGGCTAAGCTGTTAGAGATTGCCGATTCTCCCTTAATATCATGCCCCTATTGCTTGCCGCCACGACGGGTTTCCAGCTCAGTGACGCCTTTTTTGCCTTTGTCATTGCCGCAATTTTGTTGTTGTTGGGGCGCCTCATTCGCCAAAAGCTACGGATTCTCCGACAGCTTTATATTCCTAGTTCCATTGTGGCCGGACTGTTGGCCCTGCTCCTGGGACCGCAGGTGTTGGGACAGTTGATGTCCCCAGATTCGCCGTGGGCCGAGGGACTATTCGCCCCCGATATTCTTCAGGTATGGCGAGAATCTCCGGGAGTCTTTATTAACGTTGTGTTTGCAACGCTGTTTTTGGGGGAAATTTTGCCGTCACCTCGGGAGATTTGGCGCAAGGCGGCTCCTCAGGTGGCCTTTGGTCAAACGTTGGCCTGGGGACAGTATGTGGTGGGGTTGTTGTTGGGAGTGTTGGTGTTAACGCCGGTGTTTGGGTTATCGCCGATTGCGGGGACGTTGATTGAGATTGCCTTTGAGGGGGGCCATGGAACGGCGGCGGGGATGGCGGAAACTTTGACGGAGTTAGGATTTCCTGAGGGGGGAGATTTGGCGTTGGGGTTAGCGACGATTGGGATTGTCTCGGGGATTGTTTCGGGGATTCTCTTGGCCAATTGGGGACGACGCAAGGGATTGATTCGCTCGGCTCGTCTTGAAGCTGATGCGACGGCGGAGGTGTATGGGGTGGAGCGGGAGCATCCTGATTGGGTGGCGGCTCGGGAGCGGTTAACGTCGGATTTATTGATCGATCCGATTTCTCTGAATTTGGGGTTTGTGGGCCTGGCGGTGGCTTTTGGTTGGCTGATTTTGGAGGCGCTTAAGGGATTTGAGCGCTTGACTTGGGGGGGAGAGGGTGGCCTGACGATTTTGGGCTATATTCCTCTATTTCCGATGGCGTTGGTGGGAGGGATTTTGGTGCAGTTGCTGTTACGACGGTTGCGGTTGGAGCCGCTGGTGATGCGATCGCTGATGGAGCGGATTGGCGGGGTGGCGTTGGATATTACGATTATTACGGCTCTCGCTTCGATTTCTTTAACGGCGTTGGGGGCGAACTTGGTTCCGTTTGCGCTGTTGGCGTTGTTGGGGATTGCCTGGAATGTGCTGGCGTTTATGGTTCTGGCGCCGAGAATGATACCGGAGTTTTGGTTTGAGCGAGGTTTGGGGGATGTGGGCCAGTCGATGGGGGTGACGGCGACGGGGATTTTGCTGTTACGGATGGTCGATCCTCAGAATCGTTCGGGGGCTTTTGAGAGTTTCGCGTACAAGCAACTGTTTTTTGAGCCGATTGTGGGGGGAGGGCTGTTTACGGCGGCGGCCCCGGCGTTGGTGGTGCAGTTGGGGGCTGTGGGGACGTTGCTGCTAACGGGGGCGCTATTGCTGTTCTGGCTGGCGTTTGGCCTGTTGGTGACGGGACGGCGATCGCGCCGGACTCTCGGAGAAGGTTAGCTCAGAGGCGGCGAAATGCCTGGCTGATGGGATGGGAACGGCAGCGTATTACGCTGTCTAAACAATGTACTAACAAAATACAAACGATGTACTCGGATTGTACTGAATTACAAATAGTGATATTGGTTGTCCAGAAGGGTATTTGAGGATTCTAAAAAAAAATAAAAAAATTCCCTCAAATCAGGTGTTCGTCTGAGGAAAAACGTGTTTTAATCGAGACAGATGGGTTCTAGGGTTAACTTATGTATTGGACGACTTTACTCTTGGCGACCAGCTACGCGGTGATGGTTGGTTTAGTTCTGTTCTCGGTACAAAAGCGCGTTTTCCGCAATACTGGCGTAAAGCTGACCACCAATACGGTGGGCCGCAGTCGTTAGCGAGGATAGCTGTTTGGGGCGATCGCCCGTGCTGTCTCACTCCAGCCGGTCAGATGATGGTTCGCCATCGAGTCTGACCGGTTTATGATTGAGGGGTGTGGGGGTTGGTGGGGGCGATCGGCCTCTAATATCGACAACAGAAACCGGGTTTCTTTCCTTTGAGTTCAGGGTAGGGTGCGTTGCGGCTCAAATCCATGGGAACTTAAGGTAACAATTGAGAAGCCGCCGCAACGCACCAGGGTTATAATCTGGCTGTTCAATAACTTTTCTCTAAAGAATCGTAAGATAAGTATCGACCGAGGTTTCAGGTAAGACCTTAAGGGTTTGGTTTTTTGACATCCTCCCACGCTAATTCAAAGAATATAGCGTGGGATTCCCACCATCACTAATGGGGTTTCCTCTTTCTACGACTCGACTTACCTTGAGGAGTT
>LJZT01000157.1 GCA_001314905.1 Phormidium sp. OSCR | reverse complement strand
TACTTCAATCGCACTATGGCTAAGCCCTTTAAGTGGAATTACACCGGTAAGCCTCTGACCTCATAAATACTTGGTTGATTTCTGCCAAGCTGTACTAGCTTATTACCTGTTGATGACCTTGAGTATCTTTAAGCAAGCACCGAATTGGGAAAGCGTTATTTTTGTTGCCGGATTAGGAACACAACCTGAGGGTCGCATCCGTCGAGAAATCGAAACTTTACAACGGCTTTCTCTGGTTCGATATCATAATGGACGTTATCGAATGTTGCCGTTAACCCGAGAGTATGCTTTGGCGGAACTACAAAAACATCAGGATTTTAAGGCTCAAGCTTTAAACCGTTGGGTGCAGTGGTATATTGATTTTGCGAAGAGGGAACATAATCGCGATCGCCTTGAAAGATTGACAATTGGCTATAAGAATATAGAAGAAGAATGGGAGAATCTTGTCAGTGTTTTACATTTCTGTAAAGACGAGAATCGTTATGAGCAGCTCAAAGAACTCTGGTCTTACTTGAATAATTATACGAATTTAAGAGGATATTGGAAAGATCGGTTATCCTGGTTGAATCATTTAACTGAGGTGTCTATTGCTAAGGGGGATTATGGAACGGCTGTGAATACTATGTCCCGTCAGGGACGAATATTGCTCTTGATGGGACAACCTGAACAGCTACAAAAAGCTGAAGATTTATTGCGGAATGCCTGGTCTTTATCTAGCCATGCTAATTTTTCTGATAAGGACTATGTTTTGAATCATTTAGCTGGACTATATTTGCGGTTAGAAAATTATAAGGAATGTCATCAATGGCTTGATCGGGAACAAGAGGTTTTAAACGCGCAAGACGAATTGATAGATTCGGAAAGGCTTCGTTATCAAATTTATATTGATAGAGAGCATGCTGAAGTCTTATTTCATGAAAAAAACTACCGCCTTTCAAAACAAATGTGTAAGTCTGTGATCGAAAAATCCAGTCAAATTGATCAAGGGTATGGATTGCGTAATGCAAACTATGGCAAAAAAATATTGGCAGATATCGCAATTGAAGAAAAAGAGCTAGATGTAGCTGAAACTTTACTCAACGAGGTATATAGAGAAGTGGAGTTTCATGGAGATAAGAGAAGAATTGCTTATTGCTTGGTTTCTAAAGCTAAATTAGAGAAAGAGAAAGGTAATATATCTCAAGCTAAAACTTATTTATCTCAAGCATCGTCTCATTTTCAAAACATAGGCATGGCAAAAGACGTAGAGATTATAAAAAAAATCAAAACGTCACTTTAGTCTTTTTGATAGTAAATGTATTTAATTTGGGTGTTCAGAAAATATGGTGTACTTGGGTGACGTCAATACAAAACCTGGGGGAAAGGAGGGAAAGCATAAGGAATGACCCCTACCGAAAGGTCGTAAATTTACTATTAACTTGGCTAATTACTTCAACTCCTGAAGAAACTCGAAATGTAAATCAGCTAGGAGGAGAACAATGTATGCAGTATCTGACCAGCTTTGAACGCCGCGCTAGACAGGAAGGCATTGAACAAGGCATTGAACAAGGCATTGAACAAGGCATTGAACAGGGAGTTCGGCGAGGCAAGATTGAATTGGTACGTCAACTTCTGAGTGAGCGTCTGGGTTCTATTGATGCTCAGAGACAGTCTCGCTTAGACCAACTTTCCTCAAGCCAACTGGATGCTCTGGCGCGTCAACTGTTCCAATTCCAGAGTCTCGATGACCTCGATGACTGGCTTGACAGTCTGGATTCCTAATCCCTCAGAAAAATTGGACTAACCCACCCCCGAACACTTCATAAAACAACATAATCCCTTCTAACCACAGGTAGAGGGCAATCTCCGACCTCTTGCGCCAAGATAGCAGCCAACGATTCGGAGAACTATCTATGCGTTCCTTGCGAAAACCCCTGATTCTGTTCGGCTTAACCCTGTTGCTGACAGGAGTAGCCGGAATAGGACATCAAGGGAATCGCCCCGCCACAGCTACTCAACCCCCCCCAAACGTCACCCAGGACTCGCGCCTGGCTATATTTGATGACTTACCCAGTCCCGATGACCTACCCATCCCCGATATTGATATCTCAGATATCCTCGACGGCGACCCACCTCTGACCACGAGCCTTGAGGATGTGGTCCGGGAAATTCCTCTGCTCGATGACCGAGATTTCGGGGAACCGCAATCCCTAAGCGAATTCCCCCAAACTGATGATGGTGCCTATCTGGCCACTCCTGGACTGTACGAGATTACTCTCGAAAGCTATTGTCTGCGAGCCGGGACTCATGGCCCTGGCGGGGGAGATGGCTATGGATATGCTCAACTCGAAGGCCCTCAAGCCGATATTATTCGCAAGATTCTTCGGGAAGCGGTCAATCATCCCGAGATTGAACAGCGTTCGATTCAAACCTTGCTCTGGGGGATTATTGCTCAAACCTCGATTCGGGATATGAGTCAGGACCAGCAACGGGTGGCTCAGACGTTGCTGACGGATGAGGAAATCCGAGAACTGAATGGGAATGCTTTAGATTTGATTCCTGAATCTGCTAGACGCGAGATTTTTGCCAATCTCCCAGACCCGGTGCGACAGGTGTTGGAGGCGGAGGCGGAACTGCGATCGGCCCTCAGTGAAGCGGATGCCGTCTATGAGGATTTGGAAGATATCGCCATCTTGACGGGGGACGCTCCCCGAGGCGAAGGCAGCCGGACGATTCCTCAGCAACGTTGGTCACTGCATCCTGATGGCTACTTTGTTCGCTATTCCCCGTCGGGATATCAGCGTACTCGTATGGACGTTTTGGTTCCTCGGCCGGTGACAGTGGTTCGTGATGATCTCAACCGGATTACGGCTTTGGATTACCACAATGGGTATCGGATTGAAACCGATTACAACGATGAGATTGGGGCGATTGAGGTTCCCGGAGAACCGGAGATGCAAATCTATCAGTTTAGTTCGGTGCGCCTAATTCGTCCTGAGAAAACCGTCGAGGTTCGCGATCGCGGCTGGACTTTTGTAGGAATGCCAACGACGGGAGAGGCGGACTTCTCCCAAGGGGCAATCACTGATGTGGCGACTCTCAAAACCACCTTGGCTCAAGGAAATGGCAATGTGGACTGGCAAGAGGCTCAGGAGCGCTATGAACAGGCTCAGGAGACGGCGGAAACGGTGCGAGATACCCAAGACCGCTTAGAGGGTGACGTCGACCGTGAGGATGCTGAGGGGGTTGTGGATTATGACCATTATGAGGAAGGACTTGATACTGTTGCTGAACAGGATCGTGAGGCTCAGGGGGAATGGTTGGGTGAGCATTTTGAGAATGTTCAAGATGGTTTCGCCTATGCCATTTGTAAGTTGAGGAATCTTGGCACGGCTGGCAGTTGTGGTGATCCTGAACCGGAACCGGAACCTGATCCTGATCCCAATGGAGATCCTGATCCCAATGGAGATCCCCCCAATACGCCGGTTAATCCAGGAGGGGATGGGGCTGTTCCTGGCAATACCAGTCGCCAACGTTTGGGACTTTCGGGTCGTTCGGCTCTGTAGAATCAGGGGAATTTTTAACACACAATCTGTGTTTTGTCAAGCCCAATTCCCGAGTCTTTGTCATCGAGATCTCCGTAGGCGGGAACTTAGACTGCTCATGGTGCGATCGCCGATCCCGGTGGTCGCACTGTAGTCTTTACAATAAGGATGTGCGTGAGCAAGACTGGAGGGACTCGATGCAACCGACTAATCCTAACCAATTTACCGAAAAAGCCTGGGAGGCGATCGCCCGCATCCCAGAGATCGCCAAACAGGCGAGCCATCAACAGATTGAAAGCGAACATCTAATGCAGTCCTTACTCGAAGGACAAGGACTGGCCAATAGTATCTTTAAACGGGCCGGGGTCTCCGTGGTGGACTTGGCCGATGCCACCCGCCAATTTATTGAAAAACAACCTAAAGTCAGTGGCAGTGGGGGTTCCGTCTATCTCGGACAGAGCCTCGACCAACTCCTCGACCATGCTGACGGGTATCGTAAGGACTATGGTGATGAGTATATCTCCATCGAACATCTCGTCCTGGCCTATCTCAAAGATAAGCGATTTGGAAAACCCACCTTCCAAAGCTTTAATCTCAGCGAGAAGAAACTAAAAGAGACCATCCAACAAATACGCGGAACCCAAAAAGTGACAGACCAAAACCCAGAAGGAAAATACGACGCTTTAGAGAAATACGGACGGGATTTGACAGAAGCCGCCCGCACCGGGAAACTCGACCCGGTGATTGGGCGCGACGACGAAATCCGCCGCACGGTGCAGATTCTCTCGCGACGCACTAAAAATAATCCCGTCTTGATTGGGGAACCGGGAGTCGGGAAAACGGCCATCGCCGAGGGACTGGCCCAGCGTATCGTGAAGGGGGATGTCCCTGAGTCTCTGCGCGATCGCAAACTCATCGCCCTCGATATGGGGTCCCTCATCGCCGGGGCTAAATATCGCGGTGAATTTGAGGAACGCCTGAAAGCGGTTCTCAAGGAAGTGACCGACTCCGACGGGCAAATCGTCATGTTCATCGACGAAATCCACACCGTTGTCGGCGCTGGGGCGACTCAGGGGGCCATGGATGCCGGAAACCTCCTCAAACCCATGTTGGCCCGGGGTGAATTGCGCTGCATCGGGGCGACGACTCTGGATGAGTACCGCAAGTATATCGAGAAAGATGCAGCCCTCGAACGGCGTTTCCAACAGGTGTACGTCGATCAGCCCAGTGTGGTCGATAGTATCTCGATTCTACGGGGCTTGAAAGACCGCTATGAGACCCACCATAACGTCAAAATTGCTGATAGCGCCCTGGTAGCGGCGGCGACTCTCTCGACGCGTTATATTAGCGATCGCTTCCTCCCGGATAAGGCGATCGACCTCATCGACGAGGCGGCGGCGAAATTGAAAATGGAGAGTACCTCCAAACCCGAGGAACTTGACGAAATCGATCGCCGCATCTTGCAGTTAGAGATGGAGAAACTCTCGCTACAAAAAGAGAGTGACGATGCCTCGAAAGAGCGCTTGCAACGAATTGAGAAAGAACTGGCAGACTGTAAAGAACAACAGTCCCATCTCAACGCGCAATGGAAAGCGGAGAAAGAACTGCTTGAGGAACGCAAAGCCCTCAAAGAAGAACTCGATCGCCTGCATGTGGAAATCGAGGAAGCTGAGCGCAATTATGACCTCAACCGGGCCGCTGAACTGAAGTATAGTAAATATCCCGAAGTTCAGAAAAAACTCGACGAAACCGAGTCTCGCTTTGCCAATGCCCAAAACAGCGGTGAAGCCTTGTTGCGGGAGGAAGTTACTGAAGCCGATATTGCCGAGATTATCTCTAAATGGACGGGGATTCCTCTCAGTAAGTTGGTTGAGTCTGAGAAAGAGAAACTCTTGCATCTCGAAGATGAGTTACATCGGCGAGTGGTGGGCCAAGAAGAAGCCGTTACCGCTGTGGCTGACTCGATTCAGCGGTCTCGGGCCGGACTTTCGGACCCCAACCGTCCCGTTGCTAGTTTCCTGTTCCTCGGACCGACTGGGGTGGGTAAAACGGAGTTAGGGAAAGCCCTAGCAGCCTATCTGTTTGACACGGAAGATGCGATCGTTCGCATTGATATGTCCGAATATATGGAGAAACACACCGTATCTCGCCTGATTGGTGCGCCTCCGGGATATGTGGGCTATGACGAAGGGGGACAATTGACGGAGGCCTTGCGTCGTCGTCCCTATGCGGTGATTCTCTTTGATGAGGTGGAAAAAGCCCATCCTGATGTCTTTAATGTGCTGTTACAGGTGTTAGATGATGGACGAGTCACTGATTCCCAAGGACGCACGGTGGACTTCAAAAACTCCATCATTATTATGACCAGTAACATCGGCTCCCAGTTCATTTTAGATGTGTCTGGGAATGATGAGGACTATGACGAGATGCGATCGCGCGTCTTGGAGGCGTTACGGGCCAACTTCCGCCCCGAGTTCCTCAACCGCATCGACGATACAATTATCTTCCATGCCTTAGAGAAGTCCCAGTTGCGGGAGATTGTCAAGTTACAGATTGTGCGCCTCGAACAACGGCTGGCGGACAAGAAAATGGCTCTCAAACTCTCGGAAGGGGCGATCGACCTCTTGGCAGAAGTGGGGTACGATCCCGTCTATGGGGCGCGTCCCCTCAAGCGAGCGATTCAGCGGGAACTGGAAACGCAAATCGCCAAGGGGATTTTGCGCGGCGAGTTCAACGACGGCGATACGGTGTTTGTGGATGTGGAAAACGAACGCCTGGCTTTCAAGCGGCTTCCGGCGGAGTTGGCAACGGTGTAGAGGTGGATGCTTTAATTGAGTCAGAGACCCGGTTTCTTAGGAAGCTGGGTTTTTGGCGTTGGTTTAATATAGCAAAAATTGGTCTGAATAGGACAAAAGAAGGGAACAGGGAACTCCGGAACTGGGAACAGGGGGGAGAAGGCAAGAGGCAAGAGGCAAGAGGCAAGAGGCAAGAGGTAGGAGATTCCCTTCCAACTCAGACTCTCCTTGCTGAGTGTCAATCAGGCAATCTTCGATTGCTATACAAGTATTTTCTTGTTCGACCTGTTGTTTGACCTGCGGGACGCGGGGCAAAGCCTATCGCCAGAAGGTAAGACCAAAAAGTTATTGATACCATTTTTGAAAATTCATACCATAGATGGCTGTAGGGGCGAACCGCAAGTGGCGCGCCCTCCCCCAGTGTTGATGTATAGCTTAAACTTTTGTCAGTCAATCAGAGCAGTTTCCTCCATCCCCTAAAAACAACTCCATCGGACGGGGATTCACCACCTCCGTCTCCTCGACAACCTCTACTGACTCAACAGTTTCTATTGGCATCTCTCCA
>LJZT01000156.1 GCA_001314905.1 Phormidium sp. OSCR | reverse complement strand
TGGACGGGGTTTCAGGGCAAAAATGCTCTGGGGCTAGACAAACAGTCATGAAGCAAGAATCCCCCGTTATAATCTTTGATTTAACGGCGGGAGTGTCAACTGCTGCCTCCAGGAGAGACTGAGCCAGAATCCCTTTCCCAGACGTAGGATTGAAGACAATTCGCCTCCACAACGCGAAACAGACCATCATCGAAGCGGGTGCAGGCGGTTTCCCCAGCGGCTAAGGCGGGGATTTGTCCCTGATAGAGTTGCGCTTCCACGGTTTGGGCGATGTCGGGATAGGAGCGTGTCCACCAGGAGCGTTCCAGGTAGTCCGGTTCAAAGGCACCCCGTTCGATGACGAGAAAGTCGATCGCCTCCTGAGTTAAGAACTGCGTTAGTTCTCCCATATCTGGGCTGTAATGAGCTTGAATCAGGGCCGTGGCTCGGCGACGCATCTCTTGATGATAGGTGCGATGGAAGGGAATGGCGTATTCATAGCCCACGTAGAGCGATCGCCGGCTGAAGGTGGGCAGTTGATTGGCTTCGAGGGCCAGGGAGGCGATACGGATATCGCGGGGCTGCTCTTGCAAAAACTCATAGAGAGCGCCATGATTGCCCACAATTAGATTGGTACGGGGGTAATTGCCTAAGCCGGTGGGATAGACCAGTAAATAGGCTATCATGGCGACTAGAGTTGCGTAGCACAACACTCTACTTTTGTCAACTATAATTTGTAACAGCAGCACCAGGGCGATCGCCGCCCCAAAGGCGAACACCACCCTGAGACTATGGTGAGAATAGCGACTGGGGAGATGGAGCCGAAAGGCCAAGAGATGAGCTAGGGTAAACAGCCCCAGACTGGCGGCCAGCAGCGCCCTCAAGACCGGGAAGCGGTGCCAGGGTCGCCGACGCAGCCGCAGCAGCCCCGGTAGGAGAATCGCCGCACAGAGCAGGGGTGGATCGAGGGGCAGTTGCAGTCCGCTGCGTCCTCCCCAAAACCAAAATCGTCCCCAATCTTCGAGAAAATAGGCCGTTCGTCCCCCCGGTTGAAACTCGGGCAACTGGCGGGCTTGCGCTAGGGTAATCGTGGGGCCAAACTCCGAGGAACTAACGACATAGGGCAGAAGCAACAGTACGCTCACCCCCAACCCCAGCAGTCGCCAACGCCAGGGGAGGTTATCTTTCCAGGGGAGAAGGAGTAAGACAGCGGCGGCGACGAGGACATAGGTAGGATAGAACCCCGCCAAGGCGGCGATCGCCCCCAGCATCAGGACCAGCCGACGGGAGGCGACGGCGTAGAGAAACGTCAGCAACAGGGGACTGAGGAAGGCGCGAGGGGTGGCGGAGACGAGGTCATCGCGCATCCAGAGATTTTGCAGATAGAGGCTACTGGCGAGGAAGGCGGCGAAGGGAATCGGGAAAAGGCGGAGGCTGAGGTGGAAGGCCAGGGCGGTGGTGAGCAGGGCCAGAATTGGCGGCAGAATGCGGGCCACAGCCAGGGGATCGAGTCCCAGTTGAGCGAAACTCCAGTAGAAGGCGCGATAGCCTGGGGGGGCGAGGGATTGGAAGTAGTCAGCGATGAGATCTTGGGGAAACACGTCCCCATCGAGGAAGCGTCGCATCCAGAACAGATGTTGGCGGGCATCGTTGGCGACGAGATACCCCGGTTGCAGGGTTTGTCGGAGGACTGGGAGGCTGTAGGCGGCACTGAGGAGGAGACTCAGGACTAGCCAGATGCGGCTGACGTTGGGGGAGGGGTTGGGACTGAGGAAGATGGATTTAAGAGGTAGGCGATGCACGATGAATCGTTAAAATCAGATTCTGAGTCAACAGAACGTCATCATCAGCATAGATGACGTTCTTTTGACATCATCATCTCATGGTTTTTATACCAATTTTCATGTATTCATCCCCGTAGGGGCGAACCCTTGTGGTCGCCCTCTTGTGGTTGTCTTCCCCCTGTGAATGTATGGCAAGGTTATCAAAAACTGGTTTTAAGAAGCCTAATGAAGCTCAAGACGCCGCAAACTCCAAACAGGCCCTAATATCGGTTTCCGTTAATTCGGGAAAATCGTCGATTATCTCAGCAGTGGACATTCCAGATGCTAGCCACCCTAGAACATCGTAGACTGTGATCCGCATCCGGCGGATACAGGGCTTACCACCACGCTTATCAGGCTCAATCGTAATGATATCGTGATAGCTCATAATAGAGATAGGTCGCTTGTGTATCTCTTAGTCTACCCTCTTAATTGTCAATTATCCATCCCAAGATTGTTGCAGAACTGTTTGAAGACTAGGCTTGGGGGGAGTGCCAGGTATGGAAATGCGGAAATACTAATTTTCTCGTTGGAGAGGCTGTAAATTAAAACTTTTCTAAAACGGCTGTGGCGCTTATATGTTACAGTTTACAAGTCGCTGCGCGAGAGAAGAGTAACCTGTCCATCCAAGATTCCTTACTCCCCCTAATCCACTTCCCATCTTCCCTCCTATAACGCGTTGACCATCCAGGGAGATGCCCCCTAGGGGCATCCGCCAAGTCCATCACCCACTTAGCTGACCAACCTACACGATCGTACAACTTACTCACCTTTCCCACTTCCTCGTAAATTCGCTTCTGAACGCTAAAACCGAAGCGCCCACTACTGTAGTATACCCAAAGTCGATCAATCACGCGCAGGTCGTCACAGGGAAACATCTCGATCGACTCTTTATCAAGATGGCCGTGACGTTCTCGATTGGCAACTCTGAGCATCACCGCAAGCGTTTCCTGATCTGCCTCTTTCCAAGCTCCCGCCGCGAGATAGTTAGCCAAAGTTTCATAGTTCTTTGGGATTTTCTCACGTACAATGCGAATTCCTTGGGACTGCGATCCCTTGTCAAAATCTTTCTCAGTCCAACACTCTAAATTGCCATCATCCCTGACCTGATAGCGTGATAGTTCTTCCGTTGTCGGCAGTCGATAATAATAAAAACATCCATCTTCTTGTTGTTCTGACGGCAACTTCTGTTGATTTAAACGAGTCAATGCCTTCAAAACCATTGCATATTCAAGCGGTGTTGCCGGTCGTTGCGCTTCTGCTAAGGTCATCTCCAACCTTAAAGCCGTTGTATTGTCGCCGTCGTCCGCTTGATGAATTAAAAAGTGATACTCCGCTTGAATGAGATAGGACAAATCGATCGCCAGTCCAGCATCATCTTCTAGCAAGCGATTGACACGCCGGGATAGCTTGACCGTTGCCGCCATTGCTGCCACCTCCCGATTGTCAGAACACAAACCGGCTTCTAGGATTTCTTCAAGATTTTGTCTCACCTCGGGATTGACCTCTCGACCTTCTTCCAAGCAATCGTAAGCTAAGCTCAAGGTTTGGACGTTTTGCTTGGCGATCGCCTGTTGAATTAAATTAGAGACATTACTTTGGGCAGCATACAGTCGAATTACTTCCGCCCAAAACGAATCCTCAAAATGTTGCAGGAGCAATTCTTCTTGGTTCAAATCTTTAACCTGAACCGCCGTTAAGTATTCTTGAAAGCTCAAATGGGCAAATTCATAGCTACCAATGGTTTTCTCCACCAACAAGCCCACATCCTCTTGAATTCCCGTCAACCACTGCCTTGGCGTTACCGTCTGTCCGCTAGTTTTCGCCAACTGTTCCTGAATTAGCGGTTCCACAGCCTGCAACTCAAAGGTCGTTTGACCCTGCTGCATCAACGCCAAGGCCAACACTTGTAAAATCTTTTGATTTTGTTCCGCTGCCAGGGGTAAGTTTAGCCGTTTTGCATAGAGTCGCCGCCCCAACAACACATCACAAATTTCTCGATATAGTTCCACCCGTCGCTTCGGTAATGCGTTCCCCAAAGCGTGAACCGTGGCAATCATCGTCACCAACAGAGGATTGCTGGCCAGCCTACGAATAGCAGGATTCAACAGCAATGCCTGAATCAGATGGTTCGCCTTCTCCTGCGCATCGGCCCTCACCGCAGGGGTATCTCGCCCCCCTCGTTGACGAATCTCCGTCTGTCGATACCAGGACTGGACGAACTGCCGAATCTGTTCCAGATTAAACGGTTGCACCTCCAGCACAATGCCTACGTTGTTCAGATGTTCTATGTTGAAGCCGTGGGGACGGGACGATAGGACAAAGGTGGCCTCGGAATATTGACGCATTTGTTCGTTAACCCAATCGCTCACCCTCTGGCGTTCTTTAACGTCCGCCACCTCGTCCAAACCGTCCAACATCACCAAACACCGCCCCTTTCGTAGCAGCCTCTCGAAATAGCCCGCAGGGGGTTCCAAGGTTTTGCAGGCGGGTAACTGTTTAACTCGCTCTCGTATCAATTCTGGTAAATTCGGCGGTTGCGACTGCAACAGACTGGGGCGCACATCTCGCATCCGCATCAGCACCGGAACCCATTTCGGCACCTTGTGTTTGCTGTGTTTGTTCAGGGCGTAACTCAGTGTGACCTGCTGAAGTAGCGTTGTTTTCCCTGAACCGGGGGGCGCAAGTATCGCAATGCGGCGATAACCCCGTTCTTTCGGACTTTTTCTCAAAAAATCCCAAATTTGCAAGGTTTCCCCTTCCCCTGGGCGGGGTACAGGTTGGCGCGTCACCACACCCCCCGGTACATTCCTCGGGATTTCCGGCGCCACCTGTAAGGGAACAAAGACCTCTTCTAAGTCCAACACCGGCAACCCAACGTTAAATCCCTCGGTTTTCAGTTCGCAGTGGGAGTCGATGAGGCTGTTGTAATACTTACCGAGGAATCCCGATAGTGTCCATTTCAGCTTTCCGGGGAGGGTGTCGGTGGCGATGAGTAGCTGTTTAGCTGTCCGTTGTCCCCGTTCGTTGGCCCCCGCTTCCATCTCGTCCATGAAGCCTTTGCTGTAACTCGCCCAGACGGACCCCCCAGCGGCGATGACTGTGGAAATGATGGCCTCTCGCATATTCCCGGCTACAGCGGAATGAACGGCTAAGCCTCCAAACAACCCGGAGGGAAACCACTGCACGAGAATTTGAGCAGGTTTAGGAAGTTGGGCCATGGTCGGAAATTGTCCAATTCATACTTGAAATCTGAGTCTGCTCCTCTCCTCAGTCTATGTACAATATATTGTACAGAATTGGGGGTAGCAAGTCGGCAGACAGCGAGACAGACAGCCATAAATGGGCCTTCCAAACCCTCAACAGCCAACTTACCACTTGGGAGTCTTCAGGAAATATGGTGTAATTGGTTGCAGCGAATAGAAAATTGGGGCAGGGCAACCACAGCTCGGCTATCGCTCGCTGACCGCAAGGGATTGCCCCTACAGTTCGGGTTTTAACTTTCTATCAACTTGACTGCATAACTCAACTTATAGAAACCTAATTGTAGTTGTTTTTTCTATACTAATCTTTGTAATTCAAGCATTAAATCAAGATGACGGATTATTCAGAAATCATTGAAACAGCGGCGTTGTTTTTGCGAGACCAGAAGGGCGATCGCCCCCCCTCGGATGTCTTGCGGGATGCTCTGTTAACGGCCGAAAAACAGACCAAAAAGCAGGCCAAAACACAGGCCACTGCACCCGAATTTGCAGCCTTAATCGGCGAATGGCAACTGGGTTGGATTACGGGAACTCAACGCTCTCGTCAACAGGCGGGGGGCCTGCTGGGGGCGGGCCGCTATCTACCGCGATTTCTGGGAATCCGCATTCGTTATCAACCTCGGGATGAGGAGAGTTCCACTCCGCCCAATTCTGGGACTGGGGGACGAGTGGAGAATCAGGTGAAGGTTTTGGGCTTAACGCTGACGGTAACCGGCCCAGTGGGGTGGCAAAAGGGGGGCAGTACCGCCGAGGCAAAACGGGCTAATCGCCTTCTAGCGTTTGATTTTACCCGCCTGCACGCGCAAATCTATGGAATCAGCCTCTTTGATGGTTTCGTGCGAGGAGGGGCGCAACGAGAGGCGCTGTTTGATGAGACGGCGATCGCCCGACAAGCCTTTTTCAACTACTTTTATATTAGCCCCACGGCGATCGCAGCCCGGGGACGTGGTGGTGGTCTGGCCCTCTGGTATCGTGTGAATGGGAATTAACGCCTATTCCTCAGTCTTTCTCACGCCACAACGGGCAACTGATACCGTGAAAAAATCTCCCTCGCCACCTGAATCTGCTCATCCGTCGGTTCCGGGGTATCTTTTAACTGATAGTCATAGCCCAGGGCTTCCCACTTATATTCTCCCATCTTATGGAACGGCAAAATCTCCAACCGTTCCACATTCCTAAAGCCTGACAAAAACTGAGCTAGTCTTTCCATATTCTCCACCTGATTAGTTAACTCAGGCACGAGAACAAAGCGAATCCAAGTAGGTTTATTAATCGCTTCTAAATAACGAGCAAACTTTAACGTCGGTTCAACAGAAACACAGGTCACCGCCCGATAGGTTGCCGGTTGATAGGACTTAATATCTAATAGGACTAAATCGGTGTTCTCTAACACCGGCTTCGCCACCTCCACGGGAATATATCCCGAGGTATCCAGGGCGGTATGGATGCCCAAGGCTTGACATTTACGGAAGATTTCTCGGACAAATTCGGGCTGCATTAAGGGTTCTCCCCCCGTGACAGTCACGCCACCCTGAGAAAACTCCATATAGGAGCGATATTTCACCACTTCCTCCAGAATCTCTGTCACGGTGACGTCACGACCGCCGCTGGAGTCTTGACAGTCGGGATTGTGACAGTAGAGACAGCGTAGGGGACAGCCTTGGGTAAAGACGACAAAACGAATTCCTGGGCCATCCACGGTTCCACAACTCTCGAAGGAGTGGATGCGGCCGGAGATTGGGGATTGGGAGATTGGCATGGGGGGGAATAGTGAATAGTGAATAGTGAATAGTGAATAGGGAATAGGGAATAGGGAATAGGGAATAGGGAATAGGGAATAGGGAATAGGGAATAGGGAATAGGG
>LJZT01000155.1 GCA_001314905.1 Phormidium sp. OSCR | reverse complement strand
ACGTAGGGGCGTACCCTTGTGGTCGCCCGAGGTAGCAGATTATCTTCCAACTCAGAGTATCCTTGCTGAGTGTCAATCAGGCAATCTTCGATTGCTATATATCCTAACTGATTAGCCCTTATGAACGACGGCGGCGAGGGATTGAGGTTGAAACATTTGGGTACTTAAATACCGTTCTCCGCCACTGGCTTGAATCGTCACAATGGTGCGATCGCGATCGTCTGAACCCGCACCAATCTTTAAGGCGACTGACACCACCGCCCCGGTTGAAATTCCACTCATAATGCCTTCTTTTTCGGCTAAAAGTAAGCCAAATTTGTAGGCATCGTCCTCGCTCACTTGGACAACTTCATCGATTAGATCTTCCCGTAATACATCTGGAATAAAGCCTGCACCAATTCCTTGAATATCATGAATACCGCGATGTTTGCCACTCAAGACTGCACTGGAAGCCGGTTCTACGGCAATAATTTTTAAGTCTGGTTTTTGCTGTTTTAAATAATAACCTGCTCCGGTCAAAGTCCCCCCAGTGCCGACACCAACCACTAAAACATCAATGTTTCCCTCCGTATCTGCCCAAATTTCTGGACCTGTTGTTTGGTAGTGAATTTTGGGGTTGGCGGGGTTACTAAACTGTTGGGGAGAAAAGGAATTAGGAATACTCGCGAGAAGTTCATTCGCCCGGGCGATCGCACCCGCCATGTCTAATTTAGCCGGTGTTTTCACCACTTCAGCCCCATAGGCTTTCAACAATTGTTGCCGTTCCTGACTCATATTATCGGGCATTGTCAAAATTAGACGATAACCATTCGCGGCACAGACCATCCCTAAGCCAATCCCGGTATTACCGGATGTTGCCTCGATAATGGTTGAACTCCCCCGTTGAATTAAGCCGGCGTTTTCTGCTTCTTTAATCATACTCACGGCAATTCGATCTTTAATGGATCGCCCGGGGTTGAAACTTTCGAGTTTCAAAATAATGTCAGCATTGCAGTGGTACTGTTTTGGCAAATGCTGCAAGCGAATTAAGGGCGTGTTGCCGATGACTGCGTTGATGTCTTTGTAGATTTTCATGGGTTTTAATGGGTTTTAAGATGAAGTGGTAAACGAGATTTAAAATTTTGGAAAACTCAAGTCTAAACCCTCAACACTAGCAAAAGGTTTAGACTTGAATGGTTTAGGATTAAATCAACAGACCGTACCAGGCTACAACGATAACCACCATCAAAATAAGATGGGGCATGATTTTAAGCAAAGGACGACCCGTGATTTTCAACAGAGGAAAGATGCTAAATCCTAAAATTAACAGTAACGTCACGCCTTGCAGAAACTGGGCGACTTCCAAACTCCAGGTTAGAGTAGGTAATCCCTCCCCACTCAAGCCAAATGTGCGAGCGGTCACGGACAAAATTTGACCCGCTTCGGTCATAGCGGAGGGTAGGTAATGAGCCAAGTTTCCCGCCAAGACTAGGGGCAGGTAGGCATAAATGACGGTTTGATACTCCGGCATCTCTGAGTCAAAGAAGCAAGCGATTTTGTGAGCGGTATAGGTCAGAATCAGGGGAATCGATAAGATGAGGCTCACGACGGGAAGGGCGATCGCCAAATGCTCAGAATCGATCGCCAACCCGGACCAACCCAACCGGGTCAAAATCTCCTCAGAATGGTGCATAAACACCCCACCGAACAACAATAGCAGTAGGGCAATTTCCGCCCAAAACCCTCGATGTCCTTCCCAAATATCCGCCGCCGGGAACCGGAGATTTAACTGTCCTGAACGGTTAGGACAAGCCTTGACACAAGTCATACAAAACATACAATCGCGATTATCCGGCAACTGAGCCGGATGGGAATACAGAGGACAGCCCCCCGTGGCCTGCCCCTCTGTGGGCAGGGCATCGGGAAAATTGACGGGAGTCTCATCACTCCCTCGATAGCAGCCAAAGGTCTGGCATTGCGTCCCGCAAACCTGGGGCGTCGATCGCAATTCCAGCATCGCCAACTTAGCGAACATCCCATTCATGCCACCGATGGGGCATAGGTGGCGACACCACAAGCGACGTTCGTAGATAACGCTACAAATCACTGCCCCCGCCGTAATCACCAGCAGCAGCCACGCAGACAGATAGGCCCGATGGGGGAGATCCCACAATTTTTCCCAGAGATAAATGGCGACAAACCCGGCCCACAGCAGCCACGCCCCCCACTTATTCAGCCATTTGGTCGGCCAGGGTAATAACTGCCTCGGCCAAATCCACAGGGAGACGGTTCTGGCCCATTCTCCGACAATCATAAATGGACAAACGGCACACCAGAGACGACCCACCACGGGAAACAACAGCAGATAAAACGGCCACCACCAGGCCCAAAATAGGTTCAAGGCTACGTTGGCCTCCCGAGTCTGCGGACCAATCAATCCCATCACGGTAACGGGGATAAAGATCAACATCATCGGCCACCAAATGCCTTTGGGCCACCAGTCACTCAAGAGAAATCGTCGCAACCCAGGAATTTGGTTGAGTAAGTCAACTCGAAAGGTGTTTTTGGGGGATTCGAGGGACCACAACACTTGTTCGGGAATGACGGACTGTCCCCCAGGGGTCATGGCGACTGCCCGTTTTAAAATTCCTTCTAATTCGCCGATGTTGCCGGGATAGTCATAGCTGAGTAGCCGTCGCAAGTCGGCTTGATCGAGTTGTAGGGGGGGCGACCCTGTTCCCGACAAAATTTGTCTAGGAAATGGTGGGCGAAGGCGGGAATATCGGCTTTTCGTTGCGGTAGGGTGAAGAGTTTGAGGCTGTGGGCATCGATGTCGGATAAGGGGATTTTTTTGGGACTGGTGAGGATGAGACGCACCGAGAGGGTGGCTGAGGATTGCTCGATGACTTGCGGCTGCATCTCAACGGGGGCGTTGGGGATGATATGTCCGGTTTTTAGGTAGTGAGCGAGGCGATCGCGATCGCCTCGGGTCAGGAGTTGGATATTATTGATCGCTAAGGTTCCTCGTTCTAACAGGGCGATCGCTCCCTGGAGTCCGTCATACTGCCCAAATAAGATATCGGTGTTCACGGCCCCCGCCCCATCTAAGGGCAGTTGGGCACAGTCGATTTCGGCGAAGGGCCGATCCTTGAGTCCTGATTGGCGATGAATGAGTCCGGCAATAAAGGTTTTTCCGCTTCCTGATGGCCCCTGGAGGAACACGGGTTTTAAATCTCCTGCGGCCTGTTTGACTTGTTTGGCCAGTTTCTGGCTGGGTTTGCTCTGACCAATAATGGTTTCGTTGAGAGAGAGGGGGCGGACATAGGGTTGTAACCCCTGAATACGCGCTTGTTCCTGGGCTAGACGTTGGGAAAAGCGCAGCAAATCTTGGGCTAAAAGAGTATTGATGGCATTGTTAATGTCGGGATGCTCGGTTTTGAGGTCTTCGAAGCGATCGCGGGGCAGGAACCAAATTTCGCTACAGCTGATCGTCTTCGCCCCAGAACGGTAATTGTCTGTGTCTTCCCCCGCCCCGATGGAGATGTGACCGAACAGTTCCCCGGCGTTGCGATAGATGATATGGGTGTGACCGACGGGAGAGGCTCGATAAATTTCGACGGTTCCCCATTTGAGCAGGTATAACCCTTTGGGATAGGTGTCTTGCTGGTAGATTGTCGTGTCGGAGTCTGCCCGCAACAGGTTTAGGGATGAGGCGATCGCGGCGATCGTCTCGGGCCTCAATGTCCCCCAAATGCGATGAAAACTCAACCAGGCGATGCAGTCTTCAATGTCTCGGCGATCGGGTTCGGGAGATTTGGCGAAAATTTTCTGTGTCATTTGGCATCCGGGAGAATGGACAATTGAGAGTACGGTCATGACGATTCCCATCGTCTCTACAAGTCCACGCTCGCAGGTTTCGAGACCCACTCTCTAACCTATGGCGACCCATCGGGCAGATCTTAATGGTAATCGCGACCAAATATTACACTCAAACTATACCATATTTTTTTATAGTTTTACATCGCTCAACGAATTTAGGGGGAGCCGGCGTATCTCTCCCTTGTCCCAGTGGCGAGGTTCAGGGGGCGATCGCCCAATAATCAATAACCAATCAATATAATTTCAGACGATGAGGTGATGATAGATGCAAGCTATGAATCTCCAAATTCCCCTTGAATTAATTGAGCAAGGGGAGACGGCAGTTTTAGAAAAAATTGCCATACAGCTTTATGAAAACCAGATATTTACCTTTGGTCAAGCCCGTCGGTTGTTGAATTATTCAGTGTGGGAATTTCAAAAACTGTTGGGAGAAAATCATGTGGTTCGGCAATACGACCAAGAGGATTTAGCAGAGGATATCGAAGGAATTAAATCAGGATTGTGGGATGGTTGAAATCATTTGTAATGCTACTGATTAACTTTGCTAGTATTAGCCGCTTAGATATCTTAAAATCCTTGTTTACGGAGATAGTCATTCCCCAAGCGGTTTACTCAGAAACCGTTGAATCAGGATTTCCTAACTCTGAAACCATTTTGGATGGAATTGAAGCTGGTTGGCTTAACGTTAAGCTAGTGAAGGAGATACCAGAATCCATACCCTTAGAATTAGATGCTGGAGAAACGGAGGCGATCGCTTTAGCCCTGAGCGAACAAAAACCCAGGGTTGTGTTGGATGAAAAAAGAGCTAGAAAAGTTGCACAAAAGTTAGGATTAAATGTAATTGGCACTTTAGGAATTTTGATTTTAGCGAAACGAAACCGGATTATTCCCCAGGTGAAACCCCTGTTAGATGCAATGATGACAAAAGCTCAATACTGGGTTAATGAATCTCTGTATCACAGTGTTTTGCAAGCGGTTTCTGAGGATAAAACTGAGACCCTAAACAATTTATGACTTTTGTATTTAAGAGATTTTCTAGGATGGTGATGAGTTGGTCTCGACTGATTTTATACCGACTGCGTAATACCCAAACCACTTCACAGGGGACAATTCACATGGATTCCCCCGCCCCTTCAACAATAGCTTGTTCCATTTCCGCTAGAGAAACAGGTTTTCTGTCTGGGTCGTAGAGGCAACCAGATAAGGTACGGACATCAATTTGAGCCGCTTTTGGGGCAGGTTCTAAATAGACTTTGCCATCAGGGGAAATGGCGATATTAATGGGGTCGCCCGGCTTTAAGTTCAGCCAGTCGATAATTTCTGGAGGAATGGTGGCGGTTCCGGTAGCGGTGATTCGGGTCAGTGTCATAAGGGAGTGATTCAATGGGTTGGACATTGTCTATTTTAGAAGACTGTAGCCCAATTGTGCAGTGCAAATCTCTAAAACAGCGGGTGGGGGGATAGAAACCGGGTTTTTAGCCGCATCTTGATTCCTTGACCAAGATTTAACAAAGAAACCGGGTTTCTGAGGGTTGGGCATGGGGTAAAATTGGGGTCATAGTCCCCTACCTGGTGCACGGCGATGGATGAACAACGAGTGCAGGCGTATCTCTCCCTGATTCAAGAACTCCTGGAATGTCCCAGTGGGGAGGAACCGCAAATCCTCAGCCAGTCCCTTGAGTTGCTGGATGGGGGGTTTGTGCAGGTGTGCGAGTTGGTGGCGGCACAGTTGCAGGAGGCGGGACAGGAAAATAATGCTAGGTTCTTGCGGAATGTGGCGCAGCAGTTGGGGGCGTATTTGGCGCAGCAGGGAACGGGGGGAAATCAGCAAGAAGTATTAGTACAATTTTGGCTACAACTGCTGCAAGCGGAAATGCAGGGCGGCACAGCAGCTGTGCATCAGGTGATGCGGCAAAATGTGGGGTTGATTGTTCCCAACCTGGGGGATACCATTGCCCAGTTTTTGCAAGGACTTTTGGCTCAGAATCCCGACCAAGCTGAAGGGGTAGCAGGCTTAGTAGAAGATACCTGCATCAGTATTCAACAATTCCCCTATGGTCGGTATGCGGAAGCTTTAGAGATTGCGATTTGCGGCTATAGGGTAGTTCTGGAACTGCGGGCGGATAACCCCCAAAAACGGGCGCAAACCTTGACTAACCTCGGAGTTGCCCGCCGCAATCAAGCTAAGATGGGCATCAATCCGGCGGTTAATGTCGAAGGTGCAATCATCGCCTACAATGAAGCGGCAGGGATTTTGCAGGAGTTGGGGTTAGACAAAGACCTCTCTGATACCCTGAATAACCTCGGTCTTGCCCGCAGCACCCAAGCCGGGATGGGCATCAATCCGGCGGCCAATCTCGAAAGTGCGATCACCGCCTGCAATGAAGCGGCAGGGATTAGTCGGCGGTTGGGGTTAGACAAAGACCTCTCTGATACCCTGAATAACCTCGGTATTGCCCACAAAATCCAAGCCGAGATGGGCATCAACCCGGCCGCCAATCTCGAAAGTGCGATCGCCGCCCACGATGAAGCAGCAGGGATTTTGCGAGGGTTGGGGTTAGACAAAGACCTTTCCGATATCCTGACGGGCCTCGGGAATACCCACAGCATCCAAGCCAAGATGGGTATCAACCCCACCGCCAATCTCGAAAGTGCGATCGCCGCCTACAATGAAGCCGCAGGGATTCGGCGGCGGTTGGGGTTAGACAAAGACCTCTCCTCTACCCTGACGGGCCTCGGAAATGCCCGCAGCAGCCAAGCCGAGATGGGCATCAACCCGGCCGCCAATCTCGAAGCTGCCATCGCCGCCTGCAATGAAGCGGCAGGGATTATGCGGCGGTTGGGGTTAGAAAAAGACCTCTCCGGAACCCTGACTAACCTCGGAAATGCCCGCCGCAGCCAAGCCGAGATGGGCATCAACCCGGCCGCCAATCTCGAAGCTGCCATCGCCGCCTACGATGAAGCGGCAGAGATTCGGCAGCGGTTGGAGTTAGAAAAAGACCTCCCCAGAACCCTGACTAACCTCGGAAATGCCCGCCTCACCCAAGCCAAGATGGGCATCAACCCGGCCGCCAATCTCGATAGTG
>LJZT01000119.1:6579-13572 GCA_001314905.1 Phormidium sp. OSCR | reverse complement strand
CTTGGGCAATGTTTACAACAGCCTGGGGCAGTACGAACGCGCCATTGATTTCTATGAACAATCTCTAGCAATCACCCGCGAGATAGGAGATCGCGCCGGGGAAGGCAACGCCTTGAGCAATTTGGGCAATGTTTACAACAGCCTGGGGCAGTACGAACGCGCCATTGATTTCTATGAACAATCCCTAACGATCGCCCGCGAGATAGGAGATCGCGCCGGGGAAGGCCGCGTCCTGGGCAATTTGGGCGTTGCTTACCTCAATCAGGGCCAGTACGAACGCGCCATTGACTTCTATGAACAACGTCTAGAGATCGCCCGCGAGATAGGAGATCGTGCCGGGGAAGGCAGCGCCCTGGGCAATTTGGGCAATGTTTACGACAGCCTGGGGCAGTACGAACGCGCCATTGACTTCTATGAACAATCTCTAGCAATCACCCGCGAGATAGGAGATCGTGCCGGGGAAGGCAGCGCCCTGGGCAATTTGGGCAATGCTTACTACAGCCTGGGCCAGTACGAACGCGCCATTGACCTCCATGAACAACACCTGGCGATCGCCCGCGAGATAGGAGATCGCGCCGGGGAAGGCCGCGCCCTGGGCAATTTGGGCAATGCTTACAACAGTCTGGGCCAGTACGAACGCGCCATTGACCTCCATGAACAAAACCTGGCGATCGACCGCGAGATTGGCGATCGTGCCGGGGAAGGCGGCTCCCTGGGCAATTTGGGCGTTGTTTACAACAGCCTGGGGCAGTACGAACGCGCCCTAGAGCAGTTTGGCCAAGCCATCGCCCTCTTCAACGAACTCGGTGCCCGCGCCGAAGAAGCCACCTTCCTAAGCAACATCGGCAGCCTCCTCAACGACCAAAATCAACCCGAACTCGGCATAATCTTCCTCAAAGCCAGCGTCGATGTGCGCGAAGCCATACGCGGCGATATTCGCGGTCTCGACACCGACCTCCAACAATCCTTCACCGACACCGTCGCCGACAGCTACCGCCTCCTCGCCGACCTCCTCCTCCAACAAGACCGCATCATCGAAGCCCAGCGTGTCCTCGACCTGCTCAAAATCCAAGAACTCGACGACTACCTGCAAGGAGTGCGCCGCAATAGCCGCACCGAGAGCGGCGTAGACTACCTGCGGCCTGAACTCACCATCCTGGCTCGCTACAGCGACCTGCAAGACAGCGCCATCGATGCCGGTCGAGAACTCGCCAGCCTCAGGGCGATTGCTATCCCTGAGCGCACTGCCGCCCAGAACCAGCGCATCGCTGACCTCATCACCCTGCGCAACGAACTCAACAGCGACTTTAATGAGTTTGTCCGCAGCCCCGAGATCCGCAACCTGATTGAACAACTCAGCTTTGAGGCCCGCGACGCCAGTGTCAGTCTGGCCAGCCTCGACCGACTGCGGGATGAATTGCAGCAACTTAATGCCGTCATCTTCTATCCCCTGGTGCTAGAGGATCGCCTGGAACTGATCATCACTGCCCCCGATGCGCCTCCCCTACGCCGCACCGTCCCCATTGGTCGCGAGCAGCTGAACCGCACCATTCTCGCTTTCCGCGATGCCCTAGAAAATGTTGATCCCAGGATTGAAACCCCGGCCCAGCAGCTTTACGACTGGCTGATTGCCCCGATTCAAGCCGATTTGGAGGCCGCTGGGGTGGACACCATCATCTACGCCCCCGACGGGCAACTGCGCTACATTCCCCTTGCTGCCCTCCACGATGGTGACCAGTGGTTGGCTCAGCGATACCAAGTCAACAACATCACCGCTGAGTCCCTGACCAATTTCACCGAAGCCGATGCAGCCCAGCCCTCGATTCTCGCCGCCGCGTACACCGACTCTGCCCCGAGCCACACGCCGCTGGTTAACGGCACAGCCTATACCTTTTTCGGTCTAGCGGGGGCGCGGGAGGAGGTGGCGCTGTTGCCCAGCAATCAACTGTTGCTAGATGACGACTTTAGTCTCGCCACCCTGCTGCCAATCATGGATGAGTTTTCGGTGTTGCACCTGGCCACCCATGCTGCTTTTGTCCCCGGTGTGCCAGAAGATTCTTTCATTCTCTTTGGCAATGGCGACACCCCCACCCTACGGGACATTGAGAGCTGGACGTTGAATGGGGTGGACTTGGTGGTGCTGAGTGCCTGCGAAACCGGAGTCGGTGGGCTAGGCAATGGGGAGGAGATCTTGGGGCTGGGCTATCAGTTCCAGCAGCGGGGAGCCAAGGCGGTGATGGCCTCGTTGTGGACGGTGAGTGACCAGGGGACTCAGGTGTTGATGACGGCGTTCTATGACGCTCTGCAACAGGACATGACCAAGACGGAGGCGTTGCAGGCGGCTCAAAGGGCGTTGATTACCAATGACTTTGAGGCAGTGGGAGGGCAGCGAGGCTCGATCGAGTTAATCAGCGGTAGCACTGGGCAACGATTGGTGCCGGGGGGAACGTTGGCGCATCCCTACTACTGGGCGCCGTTCATTCTTATTGGTAATGGCTTATGAGGTACAGCCGTCCTGTTTTCCCGCCAGCTACCCATTTACTGATAATACTCCCGAATCGCCGTCAGCCCCTGCTCACAAACCTCCAACGGCGGACATTCGAGGGGATTCTCCCCAACCTTCAACCGGAACAATCGCGGCAGATGAACGACAAACTCAGGAATCTCGCGAATCTGATTTCCCGTCAACTCCAACATTGATAAACTCTGCATCTGGGCCATAAACCCAGGAATTTCGCCAACCTGATTTGACGACAACTCCAACCCCGAGAATAGAGGAAGACGGCTCAAACAAGGGGGAATAGTTGTAATTTGATTGCGAGCCGCATACAACAGCCGCAACTTCGACAGTTCCCCGATAAAATCAGGAATCTCCGTCAACCTGTTCCCCGAAAGATTCAACCCCGCCAACTCCGGAAACTCCAACACCACCTCGGGAACCTCCCGCAAGCCTAACCCATGCAAATTCAGGGTGTCCCGTCCCGCCGCCTTCATCCCCTCAATGCGTGCCTCAACGCTATTCTCCATCGCCATTACGTCCTCAAACTGATTCCCTCCATGTTAGCCTTACCCCTTGCCAAACTCCGCCCCCAGGACAGACACTGAAAACACTCCCTTGCTACTACTGGTTCTCAATCTCCGTGCGTCCTAATCTCCCTAACCAACGCTGGATTCTGGCGGATCTCCCTGAAGCTGAGATCCAATCTCTGGCTGAGTCTCTCAATGTGTCTCCCCTCATTGCCCAAATCCTCATGGAACGGGGCTTAGACAGTCCTGAAACGGCTCGAATCTTCCTAGAACCCGATACCCTAGAACTTCCGCCGCCGATTCAGGATTTCCCGGATTTAGCCATTAGTCTCGATCTCATCGTGGAAATGATTGAGACGGAACGGGCGATCGCCATCTGTGGGGACTATGATGCCGATGGTATGACCAGTACGGCGTTGCTGTTGCGGGCCTTGGGAACCTTGGGGGCGAAGGTGGATTATGCCATTCCCAGCCGCATGAGTGATGGTTATGGCATTAACTCCCGCCTCGTCAATGAGTTTGCAGAAGCGGAGGTGGGCTTAATTATTACCGTCGATAATGGCATTAGCGCCCATGGGCCGGTTGAGGAAGCCCGAGAACTGGGGATGGAGGTGATTATTACCGATCACCATGACTTGCCCGAGGTGATTCCCCCCGCCAGTTCCATTCTCAACCCTAAAATGGCTCCCGAGAACTCCCCCTATCGCGGTATGGCGGGGGTGGGGGTGGCCTATATGTTGGCCATGCACTTGGGGGAGCATTTTAAACAGGGGGAAACCTTCCGACTCCCCATGTTGGAACTCCTGACGCTGGGCACGATCGCCGACTTGGCCCCCCTCACCGGCGTAAACCGATATTGGGTTTTACAGGGGTTGCACCTCCTAGCAAATTCGCAAATTCCGGGCATTCAGGCCCTCGTGCAGGTGTCGGGAGCGGGGGATAAGGGCAAAAAAGCCCTAAAACCTGATGCCATTGGTTTTCGCCTCGGTCCTCGCATTAACGCGGTGGGACGAATTGGTGATCCCCAGTTGGTGATTGAACTCCTCTCCACGGATGATGCGGGGATCGCTTTGGAACGAGCGATGCAATGTGAGCAAATCAATCATACCCGCCAGGAGATGTGTGAGGAGATTGAACGGGAGGCGATCGCCTGGTGTGATGGGTTGCGCGATACTCTCCCCGAGACGCGAGTTCTGGTTCCCCTGCAAGCCAACTGGCATCATGGGGTGATTGGTATTGTGGCTTCGCGTTTAGTAGAACGCTACGGGGTTCCGGTGTTTATCTGCACCTATGAGGATGAGGAACTGCAACAGGTGCGAGGTTCGGCCCGAGGGATTCCTGAGTTTAATGTCTTTGAAGCCCTGAATTATTGCGGGGATTTACTGACCAAGTATGGGGGACATCCCGCCGCTGGGGGGTTTTCGCTCCCGGAAGCCAATTTAGAGGCGTTTCGTCAGCGGTTGAGTGAGTTCGCTTGTCAATGGTTGCAACCGGAACATCTTAAACCGCTGGTTCGCATCAGTGGGGAGTTGGGGTTTGAGGAGTTGGATTTAGAGCGGTTTGAGGAAGTCGAACAACTGCAACCCTTTGGAATTGGCAACCCCACGCCGGTGTTTTATTCGTCTCAGGTGCGGGTTTTGAACCAGAAAACTGTGGGGAAGGGCCATCTGAAGCTAGAACTGGCCCAGGGGGAGTCTGAAAAATCCATTGGGGCGATCGCCTGGCGTTGGGGCGAGTATTTTCCCTTACCCAGTCCGGTGGATTTGGCTTATAAACTGGGGGAGAATGAGTGGCAAGGACAGGTGTCTCTCCAGTTGGAGGTGGTTGGGGCGCGTCGTCCTGAGGGAGTCGTCTGGGCTTCGACTTCACTCAGCCCCGCTGAGGAGGAGGTTCCCGAGGCCACGGTGATTGAGTCAACGGAGTTGAGTTCGCCTAACGATGAGGAGGGGGTCACTGAGGCTGGGGGAACCTTACAGCGGTTTGAGTACCAAAATCGGGTCTATTTCTGTGGCCTCTATACTCATGGGGAGACTAAAGAACTTCGCATTCGCAACGATCGCGGCCAAGTCCTGGCGGTGAATCAGGGTAGCCAAACGGGCCTGCTGGGAACTTCGCGGGACAATGCTCGCTATGTCGATGTGCGAGAACGGCGATTTTACGATTTAATTAAAGCAGCTCTGGCGGTGTTAAATGGCTCGCCATCTTAATATGGTTGCCCTAAAGTTGCGAAAAGCCCGATGGCGATCGGGCTTAAGAGATAAATCTCAAAGTGTCTTCAATGTATCCCGCTTTAGAGATCTCCACCTCGGAAGGCCAGGAGAAAGATCACCACGGGTCCCGAAACGAGAATTAAACCGACAAAGGTAAGTTGAAAAATGGGTTCCCAGTTGATTGACGTGAGTGCTGATGTTAACGCTTCCATAAAATCCTCTCAAACAGAAAAAACAGGGTCAAGTATAAATCGCGGGAAATGCCGTTTAATATCTTACTGGCTGATGGGTCCTGAATTTTAAGAAACTTTACAAAAGTATAAATCCGTGTCCCGTCAGCCTTGGGGGCGATCGCCCCTGAATGCCCACCCCTATCATCCCTTGGAGTTTCCGCTGTGGCAACCTGGCAATGTGTAAAACACTGTGGCGCCTGCTGTTATCTGGCCCCCGACGAGCGTCCCGACTTAGACGAGTACCTCTCCCCAGAGGAACTCAAGCTTTATCTAAGTCTCGTGGGGGACGATGGCTGGTGTAAGCATTATGACCACGATACCCGAGAATGCGGCATTTATGAGAAACGCCCTGGCTTCTGTCGGGTGGATGCTCAAGAGTATCAGCGGCGCTATGATATTGATCCCGAGGACCTCGATGAGTTTGCCATTGACTGCTGTCGGGAGCATATCGAGGATATTTACGGCGATCGCAGCCTAGAGATGATACGCTTTGACCGCGCCGTGGGCAAACCGCGAATATTGCGCCCCAAAGCCGATCACTGACATCTCCCATGGAGTGAACCTTCAAACCCCATGTAAAATAATATGATGTTTGTTACCACGCCGCATCTGTGAAAGCTCCCACTCCCTCCCCTGTCCAAGACCCCTCAGAGCGTATTCCTTCCTCAACGCGCAAAGCCTCCAAATCTATCCTCGGTATTTTCAGCTCGACCTTTATCACCATTTTCTTAGCAGAAATGGGGGATAAAACCCAACTGACGACCCTCCTGATGACGGCCGAGTCTGATGCACCCTGGGTGGTTTTTTTAGGAGCCGCTTTAGCCCTAATTACAACCAGTTTAATCGGGGTTCTCCTGGGGCGTTGGCTCGCCAATCGTGTCTCGGAAGAGACGATTGAAACCTTTGCCGCTGTTATTCTTCTGTTTATTGCCATTCTCCTCCTCGGAGAAATGGTAAGCATCTAATGTTTAAGCCTTTAATGTTTAGGACAATCAACAATGGATTGGGATTTACTCGGATTAACCTTTATCGCGGTGTTTCTCTCAGAACTTGGAGATAAAAGCCAACTGGCTGCGATCGCCCTCAGTGGCAGTTCTAAATCACCCCAGGCTGTCTTTTTCGGAACCGCTGGCGCATTAGTCTTAGCCAGTTTCCTCGGAGTACTTGCCGGGGATGCTGTTGCCGAACTTCTGCCGACTCAAATTCTCAAGGGGTTAGCCGCTCTCGGGTTTGCCTTCATCGCCCTGCGACTGCTTTGGCAAGATAACTGATAGCTAATAGTTAACCGTTGATAACACAAAACATATCATTTCGTAGTATTGACATTTCTGGAAAACTATGATAGATACTTGCCGGATTGAGGGTGCATGGTGAACTTCAGCAAAACTGAGGTTGCTACAATGAAGCTATTGCGCCCTCAACCTTGGCTAAACTTCCTATCTCTACTTCCAGGAACCATCCTGACCGTTTTGACGATTAGCGTTGCCTTTCTGAGATTTTACGATGAACAAGACTTCAGCCTC
>LJZT01000119.1:0-6560 GCA_001314905.1 Phormidium sp. OSCR | reverse complement strand
ACGAACCTGGAGCAACCGACTCACTGTGGCAGCCCTCTTGGTGGCAGTGGTTAATTTCGGCGTTGAGTGGAACCGTCGAAATCGAGAAACAGACCGCCTGGCTCAAGAAAAGCAACGAAGAACTGAGGAAAAGCAACGAAGAACTGAGGAAAAGCAACGAAGAACTGAGGAAAAGCAACGAAGACGCGAGGAAGAGCAACGAAGACGCGAGGAAGAGCAACGAAGACGCGAGGAAGAGCAACGAAGACGCGAGGAAGCAGCACGAGCAGCAGATGAGCGAGCGGCTCAAGACCGACGAAGACGCGAGGAAGCAGCACGAGCAGCGGATGAGCGAGCTGAGGAACGAGAACGAGCGGCTCCCGAGCTAGAATCGAAGCTCGATGCCGTGCTGCCGAAATCCGTTTCCAATTAGACCCGAGTTTGGCCAATCGTCGGGCGTTGGAGGCCATCTTGGCCGTTTTGGGGGAATATGGAGACACTTTGTAGACTCTCGATAACTCCTCGTGACCGACGCTCTCCAACAACTCCAAGACCAACTTCAAGCACTCTGTCGCCTTGACGTTCTCAATCAATGGCGACAGGCTCCCGGTTCCGTGTCTGAGCCTCTGAATCCTCAAACTTGGCTCAATTGGCAACCGGTCACAGTCAATCGCCGAGGACATATTCCCTGGACGCAGGGAAAACAGGAGCTTTGGTTAAGTCAAACTCTTGTGATTCCTGAGGTTCTAAATGGCTTTGATGTTAGTCAATGTCGCCTCTATTTATCATTGCGCTGGTGGGCTGATTTTGCGCAACTGTATCTAAATGGAAATCTCCTGCATACAGGCGATTTGTTTGACTGTTTTGGTCGCATTTTTTTAGATGGGTCTGTTTGTCCGGGGCAAACGCTTCATGTCGCTCTCTATTTGGTAAGTCCAGGTCATGATAATGGGGCGTTGGTCACTTCGGAGTTGATGTATGAGAATAGCTATAATAATGAGTATGTTTACCCTGGGTTTGTAGCAGATGAATTAGGAGTTTGTCGTCGATTTTATTCTCAAACTTTTGCAGATGAATTCAATACTTTGATTGCTCCAAACTTTAATCTTTTGCCGCAACAACAAAAACAGTTCTTAGAGGAATTGCAGCAGCTCCATAATCAATTAAACACTATGTTTTCCTCCCCTGAGGGTACGTTGTACTTGATGGGCCATGCTCACTTGGATATGGCTTGGCTGTGGGAGGTTTCCGAAACTTGGACGGCAGCGCAACGGACGTTTGAATCGGTCTTAAATTTACAAGAGCAGTTCCCGGAGTTGATTTTTTCCCATTCTTCGGCGGCGTTATATGACTGGATTGAATGCCATCGACCTGATTTGTTTGCCAGGATTAAAACTCAGGTTGATAACGGGGTTTGGGAAGTGGCAGCGGGATTGTGGGTTGAACCGGAGTTAAACTTGATTTCTGGGGAATCGATTGTGCGCCAAATTCTCTATGGGCAACGGTATGTTATGGAGCGGTTTGGGCAGCGGGTGCGGGTGGCTTGGCTTCCGGATAGTTTTGGGTTCTGTTGGCAGCTTCCGCAGTTGTTGAAACAGGGAGGGATTGACTATTTTGTCACCCAAAAGTTGCGCTGGAATGATACAACTGAGTTTCCTCATAATTTGTTTTGGTGGGAAAGTCCAGATGGCACTCGAATTTTGAGTTTAATGTCTGCCCCGATTGGTCAAGGGGTTGAGCCGCAACAGATGGCTGAGTATTTGAAAAATTGGCAAGACAAAACGGGTTTGCCGGATGGGTTGTGGTTGCCGGGGGTGGGAGATCATGGTGGTGGACCGACTCGTGATATGTTGGAGGTGGCCAGACGTTGGCAGGGGTCATCGCTGTTTCCTGAATTGGCGTTTTCTTCGGCAACGGATTATCTCGATCGCCTCCAAGGTCAAATCGACGAAACCTGTCCGGTGTGGTGCGATGAACTCTATTTACAGTTTCATCGTGGCTGCTATACCACTGAGGGCGATCGCAAACGGGCCAATCGCGACGGGGAACGCTGTCTCTATCAGGCGGAGGTGTTCGCCTCCTTGGCGACGATAACCGCTGGGGTTCCCTATCCTGGGGAGGTGTTGGAGAGGCTTTGGAAAGACTTACTCTTCAATCAGTTTCACGATATTCTCCCCGGTTCGACGATTCCTGAAGTCTTGGCGGAGGCGAATCGGGTGAGTACGGCGGGATTGGCGACGGCTAAGGGGATTCGCGATGGGGCAATCACGACGTTGTTGCACCATCTCCCAGCCTCGATTCCCCCTCACCCCGAGGCGATTCCGGTTTATGTGGTCAATTCTCTGACCTGGGCGCGATCGCAGGTGGTCAGTCTTCTCCTTCCTGACTCTGACAGGCGGTGGCGTGTTTGCAATCTCGGCGGCGAACCTGTGCCCAGTCAGCGGTTTCAGGGACAATTGCAGATGTTGGCGGAGGCGGTTCCCGGTGTCGGTTGTGCTGGATATTGGCTCTATATAGATGAAGAAGCTCCCCAGGATAACCTATCGTATCACACAACTCGCGCCCCTGTCCTGGAAAACGGCAATTTGCGGGTTACAATTGATGTAGAAACTGGTGATATTCAGCAAATCTTTGATAAACGAAATCAACAGGAACTGCTCAATTCTCAAGGGGGGAATCAGTTACAAGCTTTTCGAGATCGTGGGCAATATTGGGATGCGTGGAATATCGATCCTAACTATGAACAGTATCCTCTTAATTCGCCAGAATTAGAAGATTGGGAGTTCCTAGAATCGGGGGATTTGCGTCAACGGTTGCGAGTGGTGCGTCGTTTGGGAAAATCGCGAATTTGTCAAGACTATATCCTGGATAACGATGCGTCTATTCTTGTGATTGAGACTGAAATTGATTGGCAAGAACGGCAGGTTTTGTTGAAAGCTGCCTTCAATTTTGCGTTTAATACGGATATCGCGAGTTATGACATGGCTTGTGGGGCGATCGCCCGTCCGACTCAACCCCAAACTCCAGCCGAGGCGGCAAAATGGGAAGTTCCTGCTCTTCAATGGGCCGACTTATCTACAAGGGAGTTTGGGGTAAGTTTGCTGCAAAATTGCAAACATGGCTATGATGCCAAACCCAATCAACTACGACTGACGTTGTTGCGGGGTTGCCAATGGCCCAATCCCGAATCAGATCGAGGTATCCATCACATGACTTATGCCATTTCTGTCCATTCAGGAGATTGGAAAACTGGCAAAACTGACCATCGGGCCGATGAACTGAATCAACCGTTACTGGTCTATAGCGATATTAACACTTGCGGTGGCGATCGCCCCCCCAGTCAATCCCATCAATGGCTATCCTTGCAGCCAGATTCCCTCAAGTTAATGGCCCTCAAAGCCAGCGATCGCCATCGCAACCAATGGATTATTCGCGTCCATGATCGTCACGGAGAACCCCAACACCTTGACCTCGGGGGAGTCTTCGGCGAGATGACCCGAACCCGCGTTAATCTCTTGGAAGAGAAGCAAGTTAGTAATGAAACGATCGCACCCTGGCAAATTGCCAGTTTTCGGTTACAATCGCGGTAGAACTTGACCGGACAAGAGATTGGACTTCATTGTGAGTCCGTCATAACGGAGATACCTGCAAAAATAGGTTCAATCTAAGTCTGAAGTTTCGTTACCAAGACTATCCCAAACCCGTCTTGGTGCTGCATACTCAACTCGTCATCGTTTATACCATAAGAAGGACAAGCCTCCGTGAGAGAACACAAACGAATTGGCATCCTCACCAGTGGCGGGGACTGTGCAGGCTTGAATGCAGCCATTCGCGGCGTCGTTCGCTGCGCCAATCAATATGGTTGGGAAGTTTTGGGAATTTGTCAAGCCACCAATGGCTTAATGACTGACCCTCCCAACGCCATTCCGTTAACCATTGCCAATGTTGACCCTATTTTAACCCGAGGGGGAACCATTCTCGGAACCACCAATAAAGGCAATCCCTTCGCCTTTAAACTCCCTGATGGAACCGTTTGCGATCGCAGCCAAGAAATTATCAACGGCTATTATAAACTGGGATTAGATGCCTTAATTGGCATCGGGGGAGATGGCAGTTTAGCGATTCTGCATCGTCTGGCTCAACAAGGAAAATTCAACTTTATCGGTATCCCCAAAACCATCGACAATGATGTCGGTATTACCGAGCGTTCTATCGGCTTTGACACCGCCGTGACCATTGCCACCGAAGCCTTAGATCGACTTCACTTTACCGCCGCCAGTCACAATCGGGTGATGATATTAGAAGTCATGGGACGAGATGCCGGTCATATTGCCTTAAACGCTGGAATTGCTGGTGGGGCCGATGTGATTTTAATCCCCGAAATTAACTACAAACTCGAAAACATCTGTCAAGGCATTCAAGACCGACAAAAACGGGGTCAAAACTACACCTTGGTGATTGTCTCCGAAGCCGTCTGTACCGAATCTGGGGAACATATGACCAAAATGGAACAATTCGGTGAATGTCGTCTGGGGGGAATTGGTCAATATCTCTCCGAAAAAATTGGCGAATCGACTGGTGCAGAAACTCGTGTCACCGTCTTAGGCCATATCCAGCGGGGTGGGATTTCCTCCCCCCATGACCGGTTGTTGGCCTCGGCTTTTGGGGTGGCTGCCGTTGAGGCGATCGCCCGCAACGAGTATGATGTCATGGTAACCTGGCAAAATCGCGAAGTCATCACCGTTCCCATCGCCGAAGCTATCAAAACCTATCGAGTCGTTGACCCCCAAGGAACCCTCGTCAAAACTGCACGTGGCTTAGGGATTTGTTTAGGTGACTAATTCAGGTTTATCATCCCCCAGTCCCAGTTAATCTGGGAATAGTGACCTATCGCCGGGACTCGCTCTCTGATAAATTTGAGATGACTTATTTTACGGGTTATACTCAAGCCATAGCCAGCTAATTTAGGTTGAGAGTTGCCCGAGTCCCGGCTACGGTGCTAAAGTTTAGGATATCAAAACTGGATTGAAAACTCTTCATGGCGGTGTACGAGGATCGAGAAGCCTTTATTCCCTATCGACTCAATGATCTCGTTGATTTTTGTGTCAATGATGGTCAACTTAGTCCTGAAGAATGTCAAACTTTTCGAGACTTTGCCCAAATCTTAGCCTCCTACTATCATTTTCGCTTTCATGACTACGCCACTCAAATCTTAAATAACTACGCCGTTTTTAACCCAGATCGCGATACCCATATTCTTAAGGAACCGACTGCATCAGACCTCGAAACCATGGACGAACAAGTGGTTAGTCAATTTCGCCGGGTGTTGAAAGGGGCCAACTACATGGAACTGTCCGATGAGATGTTAGCAAAAGCACTCGAAGAAACGTCTTTGGTTGATTTGCAAACTCATGTCAACTTTGACGATTTTGACCGTTTTCTTTGTTTTTATCGTGGCGATATCTTTGAAACTGTTGAACTCAAAAAATGGATATTTTGGACAGAGACAAAGGAATTAGATATCTTGCAGCGAGTAGTCATGCTCATTCGCTACAAAGGGAAGAAGCATTTTCAAGCTCAGGGAATTGACCTAGAAGATTTGAAATTTATTCCCGGAAAAATGTATGTTTATCTCTATAAAAATGTTCCAAAACCCGATATTGAGCTGTTATTTCCCAACGTTCAAACCAGTATGACGCTCAAAGATCGCCTACTTTTTGGTATTCCGGCGATCGGGGCAGCCATTCCCGCTATTTTACGGATTCTCCCTCAACTTTTACTGGTTCTAAGTGTGATTCTCTTCCTAACAGTTGGTTCGCCGGATATTGACGCGTTACAAGCTGACGAAGAAGATGTCGATAACCTGCTTCCCGTCCTCCTTGCCATGTTATCCTTAATGGTTGCTTTAGGAGGGTTGGCCTTCAAGCAATATACAAAATATCAGAGTAAACGGATTAAATTCCAAAAAAAAGTCACTGATACTCTATTTTTCCGTAACATTGCCACCAACTCCAGTGTCTTTAGCAGCCTCATCCAAGATGCCCAAGATGAAGAATGCAAAGAAGTTCTGTTAGTTTATTACCATCTTCTCATCAGTGAGACGTCACTCACCCCCGACCAACTCGACGATAAAATTGAACAGTGGATGGAGGCCCGCTTCGGCACAAAAATCGATTTCGACATTCACACCCCCCTCCAGAGTTTAGAAACCCTGCGCGGTGGTCCCCAAAATACCCCCCTTCTCACCTATGATGAGCAAGGCTGTTGTCAAGTCTTACCGTTACCCGAAGCTCAACAGGTCATCGACTGGGTTTGGGATCGTATCTTTGATTATGCCAATGTTTGATTAACGCCTATCTTGTGGCATTTTTTGTGCAATTTGTCAAGATTTATGGGAACGGGGAACGGGGAACAGGGAACAGGGAACACCGGAACAGGGAACAGGGGAGAACCCATCCCGCCCTGCGGGCACCCCTCCGGTGGAGGGGAAGGGAACAGTTCTCTTGCCTCTTGCCTCTTGCCTCTTGCCTCTTGCCTCTTGCCTCTTGCCTCTTGCCTCTTGCCTCTTGCCTCTTGCCTCT
>LJZT01000154.1 GCA_001314905.1 Phormidium sp. OSCR | reverse complement strand
GCCTCTTGCCTCTTGCCTCTTGCCTTCCCCTCCTGGGAGGGGCAGGGGTGGGTTATGCCTCTTGCCTCTTGCCTCTTGCCTCTTGCCTCTTGCCTTCTTCTCCCCTATTGGAATAAAACCTGAGCCGCCCGCCAAACATTACCTCCCATCAAGGCAGCCGCTCCATCAAGTAGCGGCCATTCCGGGATATCCTGAGGTAACGCTTGTCCCTGGGCGATCGCCGCCTGAGCCGCCCGAGGATGCCAGTCCAAGAGATTCACCACCGCCAAATAGGCATAAGCATAGGGATTATCCCCATCAATGGCCACCACTCGTTCAAACGCCTCAATCGCCCGATCCGCCCGTTTATTGAGAATCCAGGCCAACGCCACAGCATAGGCCCAATCCGCCCGCTGCGGCTGTTGCTGTAAGCGAACCTGCAACGACTCAATCACCACATCGAGATAGTCCTGAACCGGGTCATACTGATTGATGCGACTAATTTGGGCAAACATATCTTCAAACCCCTCCGTTCCCTGAGGCAGAACCTGGGCTAACTGACGTAACTGGGTTGACAAATCCAATTCCGGGGCCTCAACCATCTCAGCATTGGGGTCAACCGTCACCACGACCTCAGGACTCTCAATCTCCTCAATTGTGCCCGTCTCAGGATGCAGCAATTGCACCGACACCCCATAAGTTCCCGGTGTCAACGTCGCGGGAGGTAACATCGCCAAAGTTTCCGAGACGCGAAAGCGACAGCTATCAGGATGATTTCGACAGGGAGCCTCTCCAGGAGCCGGACGGTTCATCCACTGACCTTGGCTGATGGCATGATCATGAATCCAAAAATCCTGCCCATCCGTCCGTTGCCAAGTCACCAACAGCACCCCATCGTGAATATCCTGATCGCCGCCTTGCCACTCATAGGTAATTGGAACCGCAGTCCCCGGCACAACCCGCTCAGGAACACTCACCCCCAACAATTGCAGCCCCTTTGGCGACTGGCCGATGTCCTCCGCCGTGACCGTAATCGGCTGAACCTGACGGCGATAGAGATTGAGGGTTTCCCCTTGAGGTAACGGCCATTGCTGCCAGACCTCAAACTCTCCTCCCTCCTCGATGCGAGTCACCATCTCCTCATAGGTTGCCGGGACAGAACCGGGATCTCCCGTCTTGGTCACAAACCAGGACAGCGATCGCACATCCGCCGCCACATCCTCCTCCCGGATACCCACCTGACGGCCATAGACCTGAAACCGCGATCGCGCCCCATAATAATTCAGATTATGTTGATTGACGCTCGCCGTTGACGGCAACACCCCCAACGTGGTTTGTAAATAGGGTGTTTCCTCGACAATCCGCTCAATCACCTCCTGATGGGGAAACGACTCCCCGAGATAGACACGGGAACTCGTCGGCATAAATACCAGCGTCGGCCGCAATTGGAACGCCAACACTAAACTGGTAACTGCGATAATTCCCCAACGAATCCGCCAGCCCCAGGCCATCAATCCATAGGAGAGGATCAGCGAGAGAACCGGCAACATGGGCAGAATGTAGCGGGGATTCTTATTGGGATTGAGGGAACTCAACAGATAGCTCCCTAAGAGAATCACCGCCAACCACTGAATCGTCCCAGACCGCAATGGCGGAGGCTGGGGAACCTTAACGAGCGGTTGAATGAGGGGCCGGACTCCTAACAGCAACAATCCTGCTAAGGCGGCTAACAGCAGCACCCAGGAGATCACCTCGGGGAGTCGCCACATATAGTACGTCCAAGCCTCTAAACTGACTAGGGAGGGATCTCCTTGTTCAGCAGCAGCGGCGATCGTGGCTCGTTGACTGCCCGTGAGGACTAATAACCAGTTAGTCCGATACCACCAGCCCCAAATTAGGGTTGACCCCGCCATCGCCGCCAGCAACTGTGCTAAGGGTCCCCATTGGCGATTCAGCAGTACCGCCATGAGCGTCCAGAGAATGGGAATTAGCAAAAATAGGGCGATGGACTGTTTGATAAAAATGCCAATCCCCAGAGATAGGCTGAACACCACGGCCCAGTAGCCACGATGCTCTCGACTATTACGCCAGCGGGTTAAACTCCAGAGAATGGTGGAGGTGGCGGCTACGAGGGGATAGTCGAGGACATAGTGAAACCGGAACGTTACTAAACCGGGAAACAGGATACAGAGTCCGGCGGCCCACAGTCCCACTCGCGGCGAGGAGAGATGCTGCCCTAAATCGAAGACGGTAAACAGGAGTACCCCGGTCCAGATGATATAGGGTAGAAAGGCCACTTGGCTAGAGAGTCCGAAGAGGCTATGAAAGGGCGCGGTAATGAGATAAATAAAGGGGGGGATTTTGGAGGATAACAGCCAGAGATTCGTCCACCATTCCCCTGAGAACCAGTTTGGGGTTTGCAGGAATTGCCAGTAGTTGAGGCTTCCGGTGAGATAATCGGCCGTATCCCAGTCAGGAACGGCGCGATCGAGGGCCAGCCAGAGGCGATCAACCACGACGGCGATCGCCCAACACATCAATAAAGGAAGACCCCAGGTTATGGTAAAGGCAGGAAAAATTCGTTGCAGCCGTTGGATTGAGTTCAAAGAGTGCATCCGTCCACAAGTTTTCTCAGGAATAGTGAAGTTAGATTGGTATAGTGCAATGAATGGTTTGTGTTGTGAGGTTTGAATATGAAGGCTAGGCAGATGTCTCGATTGGTACAGCAGTTGGTCGCGGTTCCCCTGATTAGCTTCAGTTGGCTGATGACCGCTGAGGCTGTTGAAGGCCGAAAACAGCTCTACAACCCGAGTCCCTTACCGCCGAACGGTGAGATATCCGGAAGTCTCAGCGAAAGCGATATTCCCACAGGACAGGGGGGCTTCGCTCATGATTATCTGGTGGAGTTGGAGGAAGGAGACCAAATTACGATTGATGTCACCTCGGACAGTTTTGATACTATTGTCTCGCTCCTAACGCCTGATGGTCTGACCATTGGCGAGAATGACGATGGACCTGATGGGACAACGAATTCACTACTGTTTATGCGCATTCAGCGCTCCGGGACTTATATTATCCGAGTTCGCGCCTTTGGTGCGGCTGGCGATGGCCCCTTTAACCTGAAACTGACTCGTTTACGCCCGATGTCGTGACTCCGTTGTCCGGGGTTCGGTGGGGCGATCGCATAGCCGATAGACTCCACCGAATTTTTTTCGTGAAAGGGGTTGCGTTCTCTAAATCGGTCTGTTAGGATGTTTAAGCACTGAAAAACAAGACTGAAAAACAGACGCGTTTTGTGAGTGCAGTTAGCCGGGATAGCTCAGTCGGTAGAGCAGAGGACTGAAAATCCTCGTGTCGGCGGTTCAAATCCGCCTCCTGGCATTTTAAAATTTTCAGGGATGTTGGTCGTCAAGGAACGGCAAGCCGACATCTGATGACAACGTTTCATATCCAAACTGAGACGGCTCCCGTCATTGTCTCCCTACCCGCCTTGCCACCCATGAGTCGTAAGGAGTTCCTGGAGTTCTGCCAGGCTAATGAACTATTGCGGATTGAGCGGGCGGCGACAGGGGAAGTTGAGATTATGCCACCCGCTTTTTCCGATACAGGAAACCGCAATTTTAACATCGCCGTACAACTGGGAATTTGGACAGAACAAGATGGAACTGAGCTAGGATTTGACTCCAGTGCCGGTTTTACGCTCCCCAATGGGGCGATGCGATCGCCGGATGCTTCTTGGATTAAACGAGCTCGATGGAATCAACTCAGCGAGGATGAGAAAGCCTCTTTTGCACCCATCTGCCCAGATTTTGTGGTGGAATTATGGTCTAAAAGCGACGCACTGGCTCAGCTACAAGCGAAGATGCAAGACTACATCGACAATGGTGCATCGTTAGCCTGGTTAATTGATCGCCAGCAGCGACAGGTTTGGCAATATCGCCCCCAACAGCGGCCTCAATCTCTGGAAAACCCAGTACAGGTGAGTGGAGATCCTGAATTGCCCGGTTTTCAGTTAACCATGGCCTCCATTTGGTAGGGGTCATCTTTGGGCTGATGTCACTCAGACACGACATCTTTTGGGCGATCGCGTTTCAACATAAATGTCGCCAAAATAATGCCGACAATCGCCAAGCCTCCCATGGGATAAAAGGCATAGACATAACTGCCTAACCAATCTCGCAATTGTCCCGCCACCAGAGTTCCCAACAACGCCCCCACGCCATAAGCAGTGAAGACAATCCCGTAATTTTGGGCATAATCATCAGGATTAAACAGCCGTAGCGTCGCTGTGGGAGCGAGGGCTAACCATCCCCCCAGGGAGAACCAAAAGAGGCAAAATGCGACCATATAGGTGGCGACTTGTCCCTCTCGGGCATTTACCATCAAAATACAAGCAATGAGAATCAGAGTATACGAGGCGATCGCCACATAACGGGGTTGCAGGCGATCGCACAGCCAACCAAACAGTGGCCGACTCGCCCCATTAAACAAAGCGAAAATCGAGACACTTGTGGCCGCAAGCCCTGGATCAATCGCAATAATTTCTTCCCCAACAGGACTCGAAATTCCAATCGCACTTAGCCCAACAAAAGTTCCAATAGTATAACAAATCCATAAACCATAAAAAGATGGACTTTTCAGCATCTTGTCTGGATAGCTAAGTGGAGTAACTATAGACGCTTTATTCTTATTATTATGCGAGGGAACCCAACAAGATGGGGGTAATTTCATAGTAGTTGAAATCCCCAAAATAACAACCGTAAACAAAACCCCTAAAATGAGTAACGTCGGTCGAACTTGATAGCGATCAATCAAAAACTTAGCCAAAGGAGCCGTGACAAACGGAGATAAACCAAAGCCGACAATCGTTAAGCCCACTGCCAACCCTTTCTTATCCGGGAACCAGCGAGCTGACACCGCCATCGGCACCCCATAGGTAATGCCCACGCCAATTCCCGCAATCACACCATAGCCGACAACAATCACGCCAATGTTATTGGCAAAACTGGAGAGGATATAGCCGACTCCCACAATCACACCTCCAATCGCCGTCATTAAACGGGTTCCCATCCGAGTCATATAAAACCCCGCAATGGGCATGGTAATCGCATAGCAGAGCAGCGCAATCATATAAGGCAACAAGCTTTCAGTTGCCGTCAGACTCAACTCCGCCTCCAGAGGCTTTCTAAAAATGCTCCAAGAATAAACAGTCCCCAAACAAAGTAAGACCAGCATTCCCAACGGAAGTAGAAACCAACGTCCTCGTTCCGGAGGAAGTCCAAATAGCGTTAGGTCTGATGTTGGTGTAGAGATATTCATCACTGATCTCTGTTTTTAGGTTCCCAAACTATAGAGCAATCAAGCAAGAGAAGCAAGTCTCCCGTAGGCGTTCGTTAACATAACCCGAACAATACCCGAAAGTCCCGGCGGCCATCTGCGGTACAATCAGAACAACGGAGATAACCAGATGGGGCGGAAGTACGTTGTCTACATACACAGGTCGTTATCAAAGCCGGTTTTTTAACTTTGTTGCCGAACAGTCCCTACGGTTGGGCAACGCCACCGCCAAAGCAGCCCGTCAGGTTCGCTTTGCGGCTGCAACTGCATTTCAGGCCGTACTCTATCCTGTTTATGCCCTATTTCAGACCGCCCGTCGTCTCGATCGCCAAGTTGGAGGGGGCCAGCGTCAGCAAACCCCTCTCCCTCCAGCCGATGGTCCCATTCAGGAGATCCTCGAAGACATCGCCAGCCTCAACCTCACCTCCGAGCAACCCATTCAAGGCCTGGCCAGTTCCTGTTCTGAGGGACAGTTAGTGCTAATTACCCCTGACAATCAAGTTCTCGATCTCCTCACCCCCGAACAACAAGACTATCTCGATCAGCAGCTTCTGCAAGCCGTCGCCGGTTATTGGCATCAAACCCTTAAAGCCGTCCGTCGGGCTCCTAACCCCTATCCAGTACGCGTCTTTCATCGGGCCATGCGTTGGGTGCAACGCAGCCCCCTAGCTCTATCCCTGAACTTGTTTCAGGAAACGGACATCGTACAATCGGTCCCCAAGCCTCGGCCGGATTCCCCAGGAAACGGCCAACCCTCGGCCTTGTCTCCTCAAGCTGTGGCCCTCATCGATCGCCACATCGCCTATTTAGAAAACGAGTATCTCCTCCCCATCGTCGAAGAACCTGAACCCGTTTGGGTGAAAGTTCGTCTGCTGGTACAAGCGGCGATGGCCTATTTCTTTGGCGACACCGACAACAACAACGACGCAGACACTGGCTTGAATCCCGCAACCCCTTCAGCCTCGGCCGATTCCTTAACCGGACATGACTCGCCCCAACTGGCCGCCAGCGGTGGGGCCATGAAACGCCACTCAAACCGAGTCCCGCTCACCTCTAACGGGTCGAATCATGCCAGGTTCTACCACCGCATCCAAGACCTCATCGAAGGGGCCATCGCCTACTTCTTAAACCTCGACAGTCCCCGCCACCCCAACCAACGCCGCAAGTTACAGGCTAACCCCAACCGGGGCGATCGCACCCTCCCCGATCCCTGGGATACCCCAGAACTCGCCGCCCAATACCCCTTCGGCATCATCGCCGCCGCCACCGCCGCCATTCCTCTCCCCGAAGCCGTCAGCCTCAAAAATCCCTTTGGCGAATTTCCGTCAACCGCCCTCAACCCTAACCCCCCAGGTGATCTCGCCTATCCTCAAGCCCCCAAATCGGGCAAGCCGCAAGTTGTTCAGCCGTCCAATTGGGCCATGACAACTTCCTCAACTTCGGCGACATCTGGGGAGATGGAGACGGTCGCCGCCTACTCCCAAGAAGAATGGCAACCTGAGTTTAAGCCTGAGTGGATCGAGGCTTATGTCAATGATGCTCACTATGTCCGCCATCCCTTGGAAGTGATCCTACATTGGCTCGATCATCTCTTGTTAAAGCTTGAAACTTGGGTGATTCGACTCTGGAAACGTTTTTTTGGTTGAATAGGGAATAGGGAACAGGGAATAGGGAATAGGGAATAGGGAACAGGGAACAGGGAACAGGGAACAGGGAACAGGGAACGGGGAACAGGGAACAGGGATAACCCACCCCTGGCCCCTCCCAGGAGCTTATCTTGTAGGGGTTTTGTTTGAGGTAGAGAACGAGTCTTCCGGGTTGGGGGTGAAGCATTGGACT
>LJZT01000152.1 GCA_001314905.1 Phormidium sp. OSCR | reverse complement strand
CCCTGAATAGAGTTTGCCGGGATCGACTCCAACCACAATGGGTTGAGTCTTACGACCCGATGGTTCGGCTTTCAGGCGCACGGCCTTAAGGCGGAGATTTGTTTTGACCCATGTTGCTCGCCCCTGCTCTACCCACCGCTGTGCGCGATGGTGCTTGGTGGGCATGGCGGGAGTCCCATCCGGGTTTTGGACAGGGATACGTTGCATGGAAGATAATTCCCAAACTACAGGTCTCTTAAGCCAGTACATACGGTGTGTCTGGGTAACCCCACTCCCTGAGATTCCAGGGCCTTACAGATAATCCGATTTAGAGAAGCAACCGGACGTGTTGCCGTATGCACCTTGATGGCCTATTCGCAGCTACGACCGGGTTATCTCCGGTCACTCCCCCACCTCGGCCAATGCCAGGTGGGGGTCATTGAATGCAGGAACCTGACTGTGAATCAAGCTTCTGTGACCCATTATGCCTTGTCCCTGGTCGGATCTTCGGGCGATCGGCTCAATCCCTGGACTGGTAAAAGATATGGCGGTAAAACCCGGAATTTTTGGCGTCACGAGTTGGAAGGAATAGACATTCCGAGTTATCATTGCAACATCCCTAAATAAAATTAAGCAAATTTTAATCTTTCCGTCATAATTCTTAACTTTTCTCTGATCACAATAACATTCAGTTTTTCCTTATCCTGTGCTACCTCAACTGTCGATCTGCACCCTGATCAACCACGAAAACGTACGAGACACGCTGCAACAGACCCTCGATCTTGCCCGTTGTACTGTGCTTCACTGCACCAGTAGCGAGGAATTTCTCGAGTATGTCCAGCAACAGAAGCAGCATATTGACTGTGCGATTCTCGAATCTGACGAGGGTCTAGCGACTCTCATCCAAGAGTTACACCAGGCCGGGGTGCTGTTACCGGTTGTGATCATGGGCAATATCACTCAGCGCCGAGAGCAAGACAGCAGCGCTATCGATGAGAGTGAGGGTCATCTCGGTCTAACTGACTCTACCGAGGAAAGCAGGACAAATGTTTTGTATCATCAAGCAGAAGTGTTACTGCCGCTGAATCAATCAGACAAGGAAATTTTAGAGGCCATTCATGAGGCGATCGAGCAGTTTCTCAATCTCTCCAATGACTCAGATATCACCCCTAAAAAACATCTAAACTCTGACCTTGCCAGCCATGCCGAAGAGTTTTTGATGAAAAAACAGCAGCGGCTAACCGAGAAGCTCCGAGAACGGCTGGGATACTTAGGTGTGTACTATAAACGAAGCCCACAGCGATTTTTACGGAATTTACCCGAAGCTGAACAGCATGAAGTGTTACAAGAGATTCAACAACTCTACCGGGAAATTGTCCTAGACTATTTCTCCGATGAAGTTAATATCAATCCAGCCCTAGATGAACTGGTTAATATCGCCTTCTTTGCCGATATCTCCGTCACCCATATCGTGGAAATCCACATGGAGTTAATGGATGAATTTTCCAAACAACTCAAATTAGAGGGAAGGAGTGAAGAAATCCTGCTAGACTATCGATTGACCTTAATCGATGCGATCGCCCACCTGTGCGAAATGTATCGTCGTTCAATTCCCAGGGAATTATGACGCCTCCCAAAAAAACCTACGTCTTAAAACTCTACGTTGCCGGAAACACGGCCAACTCCGTGCGGGCGCTCAAAACCCTTAACGATCTCCTTGAACGAGAATTTCAGGGAGTGTACGCCCTCAAAGTCATCGACGTTCTCAAAAATCCGCAACTAGCCGAAGAAGATAAAATCTTGGCCACCCCCACGCTGGCCAAAATCCTGCCCCCCCCAGTCCGCAAGATTATCGGCGACCTCTCCGACCGCGAGAAAGTCCTCATCGGCTTAGATTTACTCTACGAGGAATTGTATGATCGCGAATCTGACAGCCAAAACAGCTAAACTGATACCCTCTTAGACCGAAATCTCCTCTCCGGGAAACCTAAGACTCTTACACCTGTACATTCAAGCTTTAGGTTCAAGCCTTAGCAAGCCTTAACAGTTCACAAGTACTATGGCCAGTCAAACTGAACAGGACAATCCCCGCAACTTGAAAGGGGTTCATAAAATCCGAACCATGATTGAAGGGTTCGATGACATCAGCCACGGAGGACTCCCAGCGGGGCGAACCACCCTTGTCAGTGGCACCTCCGGAACCGGCAAAACCCTATTTACCGTTCAATTTCTCTATAACGGCATTACCTACTTCAACGAACCGGGGGTTTTCGTCACCTTCGAGGAATCCCCCGCTGACCTGATTAAAAACGCCCAAAGCTTTGGCTGGGACCTGCAAGGACTCGTCGATGAAGGGAAACTCTTTATCCTTGACGCATCCCCTGACCCCGAGGGCCAGGATGTCGTGGGGAACTTCGACCTCTCGGCCTTAATTGAGCGGATTCAGTACGGGATTCGCAAATATAAAGCCAAACGAGTCTCCATTGACTCGGTGACGGCTGTGTTTCAACAATACGACGCGGCGCCGGTTGTTCGGCGAGAAATCTTCCGTCTAGTGGCCCGCCTCAAGCAACTCAACGCCACCACCGTCATGACCACGGAACGCCTCGAAGAATACGGGGCCGTGGCCCGCTTTGGCGTTGAAGAATTTGTTTCCGATAATGTGGTCATCGTCCGTAACGTCCTGGAGGGGGAACGCCGCCGCCGGACGATTGAAATCCTCAAACTACGCGGAACCACCCACATGAAGGGGGAATATCCCTTCACCATGACCAACAATGGCATTAACATCTTCCCTCTCGGGGCGATGCGTTTAACGCAACGGTCTTCTAATGTGCGCGTCTCATCGGGGGTTAAGACCTTGGACGAGATGTGTGGAGGTGGGTTTTTCAAAGATTCAATTATTTTAGCCACCGGCGCGACAGGAACCGGCAAAACCCTACTGGTGAGCAAATTCACCGAAGAAGGATGTCTCAAAGGCGAACGGGCTATTCTCTTTGCTTATGAGGAGTCGCGGGCGCAATTGCTGCGAAATGCCTATTCTTGGGGGATTGACTTTGAGGAGATGGAACGGCGGGGACTGATGAAAATTCTCTGCGCCTATCCGGAATCGGCGGGCCTTGAAGATCATCTTCAGATTATCAAAACGGAGATTGTGGATTTCAAACCCTCTCGCATTGCCATTGACTCCCTCTCAGCGTTGGCGCGGGGGGTGAGTAACAATGCCTTCCGTCAATTTGTGATTGGGGTGACGGGTTATGCGAAACAAGAGGAAATTACGGGTTTCTTCACCAACACCACGGACCAATTTATGGGGTCTCATTCGATTACCGATTCCCATATTTCTACGATTACGGACACCATTTTGATGTTGCAATATGTCGAAATTCGCGGGCAAATGTCGCGGGCCTTAAATGTCTTCAAAATGAGAGGATCTTGGCATGATACGGGCATTCGTGAATATACCATTAGTGCCAATGGTCCCGACATTAAAGGGTCGTTCCGTGAGTATGAAGGGATTATTAGTGGCTCGCCATCGCGGGTTTCGGTGAATGAGAAATCTGAACTCTCGCGGATTATGCGAGGAGTTCAGGGGAATCGAGAGGATGGTTAGTTCTGTAGCAAAACTTGGTCTAAATAGGATGGAAAATGCGAGATAAGAAGGCAACAGGCAACAGTTCGCAAGAGGGGGTTCTTTCCCGAATCAGGGTGTCTTAAGCCAATCTTCGGTCGCTATAGCAAGCGAAGGTTCAGTTAAGATACTCTTTGCCAGGAAAGGGCAACCACAAGGGTATTGCCCCTACGTCTGTGTCCTATTTATCCCGGCTATTGCTACAGTTTTTTTAGTGTGCGATACAGCACAATTATCTGAGACTGGGGCTGACAGCCCCAAGTCTGTTACTTAGTCCACGTAAAAGAAACAACATGATAGTTTTAATTACTAGACACTCGGGCGAGGTTACCCCAGCCTTCGATGGTTTTTTTGCTGATTCCTCGGACACACATTACATCATAAACCGTATTAAAACGACGAGATTCAATAATTCGTTGTCCTAAAACTTCACCAACTTTTGGAAGCGTCTTTAACTCTTCGAGAGTGGCAGTGTTTAAATCAATAGTATTGGGAATGTCGTTGCTACGATACGTCATCAGTGAACAGTCTGTGTTCATTAAAGTATCCAACAATTTTGATTGTGGTAGGGTTTGTTGTTCTCCACTTTCTAGCCATTTCAGGTTAATCGTTCCGGCGGCGGCTTCGGCATCCCCTAGGACGAGACAGACTTGGGCGCCACTGCGGGCGGCCCGCTTAAACTGTTTGCCAAAGGCGCTACCGCTTAAGTCCAGTTCAACGGCAATATTGGCTTGACGCAGGTGTTGTGTGAGTAAGAGGGCTTGGGCTTCGGCGTGTTCTCCCCGAGAGACGACATAACAGTCAGGGCGGTTGCTGGGGGTTTGTTGAAGTTGTTGGAGGAGGAGAATCAGCCGTTCTAAGCCAATGGCCCAACCGACGGCGGGGGTGGGTTTGCCGCCGAGTTGTTCGACGAGGCCGTCGTAGCGTCCGCCACCGCAAACGGTGGCTTGGGCACCGAGGTCGTCGGATTGGATTTCAAAGGCGGTATGGGTGTAGTAGTCTAAGCCTCGTACCAGTCGCGGATTGAGGTTATAGGGGATGCTCAGTTGCTCTAGGAGGGCGCAAACTCGGTCAAAATGACGTTTTGAGTCATCGCTGAGGTAGTCGAGGATGCTGGGGGCATTGGCGGCGATCGCCTGGGTGCGTTCGTCTTTGCTGTCGAGGATGCGTAGGGGGTTGCGGGTAAGGCGATCGCGCGAATCGGCGTCAATCTCGTCTTGGTAGGGGCTGAAGTAGTCGATGAGGGCTTGACGGTAGCGATCGCGATCGTCTCCCTGGCCAACGGAGTTGATCGCTAACTGTAGGTTTTTCAGGCCCAGGGCTTTGAGGATGTCAGTGGCCAGGGCGATGACTTCGGCATCGGCCCGAGGTGCATCGGTTCCGAGGAGTTCTAAGCCAATTTGGTGAAATTGGCGTTGTCGGCCAGCTTGGGGGCGTTCGTAGCGAAACATGGGGCCGGTGTACCAGAGGCGTTGCACGCCACCGGCGGCGAAGAGGTTATGTTCGATGTAGGCGCGAACAACGCCGGCGGTTCCTTCTGGGCGTAGGGTAATGGAGCGATCGCCGCGATCGCAGAACGTATACATTTCCTTCCCTACGACATCGGTGGCTTCACCAATCCCCCGTTGGAAGAGTTCCGTTAGTTCAAAAATGGGGGTGCGAATTTCCTGGTAACTGGCCCGAGTGAGGATCTCGCGGGCCGTGGTTTCTACGAGTTGCCAATAGGCGATTTCCGTGGGCAAAATATCCCGCGTTCCCCGCAGGGCTTGCAGCGTCGTCATAGGTTGAGAAAAATCGTGAAGGTCAAAAGTGGAGGAGTGTTGTTAGGGTTACGCTTCTAGGGGCTGCCAGGGCTGCCCGGCGCGATCGCTGTAATACTCAAGGATGGTATTGAGGCGCTGTTGATGATCTACGGGGGCGTTGTCGGGAACCTCGAACCACAGGCCACCCACTTGGCTGAGTTTAGGGTCAAAATCAGGAGTGGTTTGGGGAAGTAAGCCGGCGGCGACTCCCTCGACTTGACGCAAATGGGCCACCACTTCCCGATAGACCGCTAAGGGAAGGGTGGGAATCGTCCAATATTGTCGCATCGTCAGGTTTCGCAGTATAAGTTAACGATTAGAAAGATTGATTGTTTTCAGTCCGTCAGCATCTCCGAGGCTGAGGCTTGGGGGCTACGGTAGGGAAGGGTACAACAGTTGACATCGTCAAGACAGACCTTACCCCAGCGCAACGCCCATCTTACCAGGGCGACCCGGTTTTCGGTTTTGGTCTTACTGAGGATGTTGCTGATATGGTTATCAATCGTCCGTTTGCTGAGTTCCAGGCGATCGGCGACTTCTTGGTTGGTTAAGCCGGCGGCGACGAGTTCGATTACCTCTAATTCGCGATCGGACAGAAGCGGTTGTCCGTTCGTTGCGGGGGCTGACATAACTTCTGCTTATTTTTTCTAAAGGGACTGATTTAATTTTAGGGGAAAGCGACACCGAATTGAGCAACACTACTCAATCTTGGTGACTGGAGTGGTTTAAGGTGGGAACGGATCGAGGATCTCAAGAGGAGGGGAGGGGATTCGATCTTCTACAGCGTCTCGTCAGGTTCAGTGTTGCCTTGACCAAAAATAATGGGGTTCAATCCAAGAATGGGTGTGCCGGAAGCGTGGTGTCTGCTTTGCGGCAGTTGAGGCATCTGGCACAAGCCAAGAATGTCCGGTATGTGCAGCAGTGGTTAAAAAAGATTTGTCAGTCCGAGTTCACCAATGTCCTGAGTGTGGCTACACCACTCATCGAGATGTGGCAGCCGCTCAGGTTGTGCAAAATCGAGGACTTGCAGCCGTGGGGCACACGGACAAGAAGCTCAGTGAGGGCAATGCCAATCGGCACCCAATGAACTGAGAATCCCCGCGCCTTTAGGCGGGGGAGTGTCAAATTCTGTAAACGTCATTGATACGTCATTGATGCAGACTGTGAACTCACGACGAGACTCGATTAACTTTCGGTAACGCCAGAGTTCCCAACTCGTCCATTAACCCATACTGACTGGCAAATTCAGCGGTTCTCTCCTCTCCTGCTTCTTGTAAGACCTGTAACATCTCTAGTCCTTGAGAGAACAACGATTCCACATCAATTTGACCATACTCAGGACGATAACGCCGCAGGCGATTTGTTCCTTCTCCTAATAACATTAAGCAGCCTTTCCAGTTCTGATTACTGAGATGATATAGGGCTACAGCAATCTGCAAAATGCCTTGATAGAAGGTTTTTTCTGGATCAACCGATTCGAGCCAAATCGCCTCTAGGGTATCATGACAGGCGTAGAACTCACCTCGATTAAATTCCTCAATCCCTTGCCAAAATTCTGGCGGAAACTCCGTCATAATGCCGTCCACTTACCTTAATCCGCGAGAAGGCTCACGTTGTAATCTTTGATTCAACGTTGAGATGAATCGCGGCAACAATTGTAGTACAATGTGGTCTAACCCCGACAGAGTGACTGAACGGTGTCATGCTGGTATTTGAGTCCAAACTAAGAGGAACCCAAGAGCAGTACGAACGGCTAGATGAAGCCATTCGGACGGCTCGGTTTGTTCGCAACAGTTGCCTGAGATACTGGATGGATC
>LJZT01000151.1 GCA_001314905.1 Phormidium sp. OSCR | reverse complement strand
AGTTGCCCGCAGAGATTGTCCGTCAGTGGGGTATTGAACCCTGCTGGCTGACGCTTGTTTCCTCCCCCACCTGCGGTGCGAGGTGGGGGTTTCCACAAGCAGTTTTTGATGACTACGATTGCCCTATTGCCTGCCCCTTAATTGCAGCGGCCTCGTCTGCCTGAGTTGCCATGGATTGTCTCAATCTCCAGCCGTTTCTTCAACCGGTTCCCATCTGTTACAGTCTCGATTCCCTCACGACGGTCCTCGAAGACTTTCAACAGAGCGATCGCATCTTGGTCATTGACGAAGACCAAACCCCCCTGGGGGTTATCGTTGCCCATCATCTATTGCCTTACCTCAAAGATGCCAGGGTATGGCAGTATCCCCTCTACCGTTTCAGCCAGGTCATGACCCCCATTGAAACTCTCGCCATTGATCAATGGGGCGATCGCCTCTGTGCCCGTACCTCTCTGGCGAAAATGGCTCGCCTGAAGCTCTTAGATCCCCTCGTCGCAGGTCGCCGCCGGGAAGTCGTCATTGTCGATACAACCGGAAAAATTCTCGGCTTACTCGAGGGCGATCGCCTCAACGCCGAACTGAGACATTCCTCCTCCAGTCATCTTTTGGCAGACCCCCAAGATCCCAACCGTCCAGATTTAGAGGTCCTAACCGGCCTCCTCAATGTTTTACCCCTTCCCTTGCGGCTTCAAGACCGAAATCAACAGCTAATCTGGGAAAACCGTCGCTGGCAACAGTGGCAAGAACAGGTTAGCGATCGCCAAGCTCTCCTCAAGGCCTGTGATCTCGGCGATCGCTCCCAGGACAACTCCCCCTATCATCTCGGACAGGTCACTCTCAACGATGCCTCAGGCCACTCTCCCACCTGGACATTGACGGCCATCTCCCTGAGCCATCTTCTACCCCACGCCGCGACTCATCGCCCCCAAGCCTCACTGTGGCTGATCCTGGCCCAAGACAACCGAGCCCCTAATAGCACTCCCCAAAAGACTCAGGAACTCACCGCCAAAAACGCCGATTTGATGCAAATCGATCGCCAAAAAACCGAACTCCTCTCTTGGGTCAGTCATGAACTCAAAACCCCGCTGACCGCCCTACTCGGCTTATCTAATCTCCTGCAAAACCCCAATCTCGGTAGCCTCAACCCCCGTCAAGCCAACTACGCCCACCTCATTCAACAGAGTAGTCGGCAAATGATGACGGTTATCAACGATCTCTGTGATTTGGCCCAACTCGAAAACGACGAACTGAGTTTAGATCGACAACAACTCTCTATACAGGCCTGTAGCCAGGCCGCCTACAAGCAAATCAGTAAACTCCGCGACCGCTCGGCGCTGCCACCACTGACCCTAGACATTGCGGCCGATGCCACTGAGGTTTGGGCCGATCAGACTCGCCTACAGCAAATTCTCGTGCATCTGTTCCTCAATGCCGTCAGCACAACTCCCGACAGCGGAACCATCGGCCTACGGGTTGAACGCTGGCATCATTGGTTAGCGTTTCTGGTGTGGGATACGGGGGCCGGCATTGAGGTGGCGGCCCAACCCTGGATTTTTCAAGGTTATCCGATGGACTCCTCCTCCCGAGTCGCTCAGATGTCTTCCTTCACGGCCGACGTCCGTGAATCGACGACCACCTCCACTGAAGATGAAGCCAAAGCCCCCTGTTCTCAGACCGCACCTCCATCTCTTCCGACGGGCCTGGGACTGATATTGGCGCAACGGCTGGCCCGACTTCATGGTGGAGACATTAGTTTTACCTCTCAAGAACAAGGAGGGAGTCAGTTTACGCTGCTGTTGCCTAGTCCTCAATTATCTCAGGGCGCAACGGCTCAGGAGAGTCCCAGTAGCTTTAATGCTTGGGCTAAGGATGCCCAGGTGCGCTTTGCTTTAGTGGTCGATCGCGATAGTGAACGGGTCGAGGCCCTATGTCATTATCTCAGTGAAGCCGGTTATCGGGTCCTTCTGGCGCGATCAGGACCCGAAGCCTTGGCTAAGGCGCGACAACTACATCCGTGTGTCATGTTTTTAAGCCCCCGTTTGCCGATTTTATCGGGTTGGGATGTGTTGACCTTGCTCAAGGCGGACCCGCTGAGTCAGGATCTCCCTGTGGTCCTTTTGGCTGAGCCTGACGTGGGAGCCGAGGCCATCGCCCAACGGGGATTAGAGACGGTGGTGGACTCCCTCACGTTACCGGTCGATCGCCATCAATTTCAACAGGTTCTGACGCGCCTATTAGCCCATCAGGGCCAAGCTAGTCGCGTGCAGCGACCCCTGACTCTGTTATGGCTGGTCTCTCCCCATCGAGGCGAGGTGAATCCCTCTCTCTCCCTCGAACGGGTCTTCCATCATTATCATTATCGGGTGATCGAAGTCGATGATTTTGACCAGGCGGGGTTGTTGGTTAAAGTCTGGAAACCGGATGTGGTGCTATTGGATCTCAGCGGAAGCGAGGCCGAGCGTCAAGACTTCTTAGCCACGTTGCAAGATCATCCCGGCTTAACGCAACTGCCGATTGTCACCCTCGATAGTCAAACCACGGCCCTGGCTAATCGGGGCAAAACGGCAGACGGAAGACCGCTGCGGGTGTTTCCCTGTCTAACAGCCCCCGAACGCATCTCGGAGACCTCGGGCCTACCAGCAGTCGTTGAGGTACTGCGTATCGCCGCCAATGCCAGCGGCTAAGACCTACCTGAACAGGTTGCCAATGAGATCAAAAAATGGACACAACTGGACTCGAACCAGTGACCCCCACGATGTCAACGTGGTGCTCTAACCAACTGAGCTATGCGTCCTCAACGATTTACCATCGTAGCATTGAGGTTATGACTTTGGCAAGCTTTTTTTTGAAAAAAATCCGGAAATGTCGGTCTACGTCTCGGGGAGGAGCGCCAAAAACTCATGCCAAAGAAGAGTTTAGACCCCAGCGAGAATCTGATCATCGAGGGAGAAGTCCACCTCAGCCTCTTGTCCCTGGCCGGCGAGATAGTCGTTCTCGTAGGAATCTTTCAATCCAGAAATTAGATCAAACTCCGGTTCCCAATCGAGTTCCGAGAGAGCCTTGCCGATGCTACAGAAGAAATGCTGCGATCGCAGCGGAAAGGCTTTACGCTTACCGAAGTCAAAGGCCTTGGGGTCATAGTGAACTAACTCAATCTGCTCGGGATCTTTCCCCACCGCTAGGGCGCAAGAGCGGGCTAGTCCATCAAAGGTGACATAGCGATCGCCCGAAACATTATAGACCTCACCAACGGCATTGCCATTGCCCAACACCGCCACCATGGCCTTCGCCAAATCCTGACAATGACCCAGTTGGGTGATTTGCAACCCTGAACCGGGAATGGGAATGGGGCGATCGCGTACAAGGCGGTCAAAAAACCAGCCCTCAATGGGGTTATAATTCCCCGGACCATAAATATAGGTTGGACGCACCGACGTCATCGGCAATCCTTGCTTCAGCAGATAATCTTCCGCCTCAAACTTGCCACGATGACGACTCTCGGGATCTAGGGTATCGCCTTCTCGATGGGGCATTTGGTCAGATGCGAGATAAACCCCCGCCGAACTGACATAAACAAAATGCTGAAGTTTGCCCTTAAACAAATCCGCTAAAGGTTGAGTATCACCGAGCTTACGCCCAGTGTTATCAAAAATGGCATCAAAGGACTCTCCGGCGAGGGCCGCCTGGAGTTGCTCCGCGTCGGTGCGATCGCCGGTAATCTGACCCACACCCGGAACTGGAGCGGGATGATTACCCCGATTAAACAACACCACCTCGTGACCCGCGTCCACCAATTCCCGAGTCAAATACACCCCAATAAACCGGGTTCCACCAATGACTAAAACTCGCATAACACTTTAAACCCTAAACCATCAACAATCTACCTCAAATCGGGATTCAGACAACGCCCTCATCAACGGTAAACGAAAAAGGACGATCCCAAAGGATCGCCCTTAATCACTGTCAACGCTTAACCGTTAACTGTCAATCGTTCACAGTCAATCATTCTCAGTGAACTACTTATTGTCCGTTTCCGAGAACTCAGCATCGATGACATCATCACCGCCATCATTGCCAGACTCAGGCGGCGCACCGGCTCCGGGGGCTGCACCGGCATCAGCACCAGCCGCATCACCACCGGCCTGTTGATAGAGATTGGTACTCACCGCATAGAGCGCTTGTTGCAACTCTTCCATTTTCGACTCAATAGCCGCATCATCATCTTGACCGAGAGCGTCCTTGAGTTCAGCAATCAGACCTTCAATCTTGGTCTTGTCATCAGCGGGGACTTTATCGCCGAGGTCTTCGATTTGCTTCTCAGCTTGATAGGCCAAGGTATCAGCTTGGTTTTTCTTATCGATGCGTTCGCGGCGTTTGCGGTCTTCTTCGGCATTCGCCTCAGCATCTTTGACCATGTTGTCGACTTCACTGTCAGAGAGGGTCGAAGCACCGGTGATACTGATGGACTGCTCTTTCCCGGACCCTTTATCCTTAGCCGTGACATTGAGAATCCCGTTGGCGTCGATATCGAAGGTGACTTCGATTTGAGGCACACCCCGGGGTGCAGGAGGAATACCATCGAGACGGAAGGTTCCCAAGCTCTTGTTATCTTTGGAGAATTCCCGTTCCCCTTGCAGAACATGGATTTCTACGTTCGTTTGTCCATCGACAGCGGTGGAGAAGGTTTCCGATTTCTTGGTGGGAATCGTGGTGTTGCGGGGAATGAGTTTGGTCATCACGCCGCCGAGGGTTTCGACCCCCAGGGAGAGGGGGGTGACATCCAACAGTAGGATATCTTTGACTTCTCCAGCGAGAACTCCGCCTTGAATCGCAGCCCCAGTGGCGACCACTTCATCCGGGTTGACGCTTTGGTTGGGGGCTTTACCGAGAACCTTCTCCACCAGTTGTTGAATGGCCGGAATCCGGGTTGAACCACCGACGAGAACCACCTCATTAATATCCGTTTTGTTGAGTTTGGCATCTTTGATGGCATTCTCAACGGGGATACGGCAACGGTCGATGAGACTGGCGCAAATTTCTTCAAATTTGGCCCGCGTCAGGGTCATATCGACGTGCTTCGGTCCGTCTTGGGTGGCGGTGATGAAGGGCAGGTTGATTTCCGCTTGGCTGACGCTAGACAGTTCGATTTTGGCTTTCTCAGCAGCTTCGGTCAGCCGTTGCAGAGCTTGTTTGTCTTTGCGGAGGTCAATCCCTTCGGATTTCTCAAATTCAGCGGCGATGTAATCAACAATTTGTTTATCGAAGTCATCCCCACCGAGGTGAGTGTCACCAGAGGTGGCCATCACTTCAAAAACACCGTCACCCACTTCGAGAATGGAGACGTCGAAGGTGCCGCCACCGAGGTCAAAGACGAGGATGGTTTCGTTACTTTTTTTATCGAGTCCGTAGGCTAACGAGGCGGCGGTTGGCTCGTTGATAATCCGTAGGACTTCTAAGCCGGCAATTTTCCCCGCATCTTTTGTGGCTTGACGCTGGGAGTCATTAAAGTAAGCCGGAACGGTGATGACGGCTTGGGTAACGGTTTCGCCGAGGTATTTGCTGGCATCTTCGGCTAGTTTCCGCAGCACTTGGGCTGAGATTTCTTCCGGGGCGAATTGCTTTTCGGCTTGGGGACAGTCTAGTTTGACGCTCCCGTTGACATTGAGGACTTTGTAGGGAACCTCAGTGGTTTCGTGGGTTACTTCGTCATGACGGCGACCGATAAAGCGTTTGACGGAGTAGAAGGTGTTGGTGGGGTTCATGACCGCTTGGCGTTTAGCGATCTGACCCACGAGGCGATCGCCGTTTTTCGCATAGGCCACAACGGATGGGGTGGTGCGAAACCCTTCGGCGTTCGCGATAACGGTGGGTTTCCCCCCTTCCATGACCGCAACACAAGAGTTGGTGGTTCCGAGGTCAATTCCAACGACTTTAGCCATAAGTCTCCTAAGTTCTAGTTATCTACAAAAAAAATAATGTGCGGTGAGCCAAGCATCTACTTGGGGGTTCCCGTTAGCGGGGTTTGCGCGTTTGGGGAAGTGCGATCGCGCCCCTCGATTCCCAAGGGAGCCAGGGTTCGAATCGGATTGGCTCGAACGCTGTTAAACTCTCGCCGATAGATTCCGATATCTGTTTCTATACTGAATGGCTGAGGCACTTCCCTTGAAGGGGTATTTTCCGAACCTAGATGGGGACGGTTTCAGGGGCATTCAGCTTAGGAACTGGCGGTTTGGACATCTCTGGGACATCTTGTTTCTCATGGTACGGTCTGCTGATGAGACTGCCATTGGGGGAATCCGTAGTCGGGTGTATCGTAGTTTCACCATCGGGAAAACCGAAGTATGACGTCACTGGTTAGTCAAGTTTGGTCGGATTGGCCCACTGTTCCCCCGCTGCTGAGCCATCAGGTGTGGGTTTGGCGGCTGTGTCTGAGGGATTGGCCCGGAGCGATTGAGGATGAATCGCTGTTGACCGATGCCGAACGGGAGCGAGCTAGGCGCTATCGTCGTCAGGAGGATCGCCATCGTTTTGTGCTAACACGCTCTTGGCTACGACGGTTGTTGGGGGTCTATCTTGACCAAGATCCGGGCGGTTTGAGGGTTGAGACGATGCCTAAGGGGAAGCCGTTTCTGGCTGGGTTTCCGGTTCTGTTTAATCTGTCTCATTCGGGAGATTGGGCGCTGTTGGGGTTTTGTCGCGATCGCCCCCTGGGAGTTGATGTGGAAGCTCATCGCTCTGTGCCGGTTCTGTCTCTGGCCCGGCGCTTTTTTCAGACGTCGGAGGTGGCGACGTTGGAGGGGTTACCCCCGGCTGAGCAGGAGAGACTCTTTTTTGAGTATTGGACGGCGAAGGAGGCCTATCTCAAGGCTACGGGGGAAGGATTGGGGGCGTTATCGCGGCTGGCTGTCGATGAGAGACTCTTGGAGGGCGATCGCCGACGGCTCTGGCGCTGTGGCGAGGACGGTCGCACGTCCACATTTGAGGAGCAATCTTTTGAGGCGCAACGGTTACCCCTTGAGCCGGGTTATAGTGCGGCGATCGTGGTCGGTCCCCCTGGGGGAGAACTCTGTTGTGAGTCCTGGCTCGGACAAAATGTTACTAAATTTAACAATAAATCCGCAGGAATACGGATTAATTTAGGCACGATTTCCGCGAAAATGAGACCGTTGTGAGTGATAGATTCAACGCTAGTCAAATCGACAAAGTTCTTGAACTGACTGGATTTTTCTCAATCGTCTTGCTGAGTTGGCTGAGGAATTTCTCAGGATGGTCAGGAAGGTTTTATCTTAAATGTCAAAAGAAGACTCCCGTTAGAGCCGAAGGCTTAGCGGTGAGATGAATTTTGACTAAAAATATGTGGTAGACTTGTGGAGCCAAC
>LJZT01000149.1 GCA_001314905.1 Phormidium sp. OSCR | reverse complement strand
ACCTTCCGTCAATGGCTAGAGTATTTTGGCAAAGTGTTTGGGGTGACAACAGTTGCTGTTTCTCCTCACTATACGAGCCAGAACTGCTCTAACTGTGGGAAAAAGGTTAAGAAATCTCTGTCAACAAGAACCCACCGCTGCCCTCATTGTGGTTTTGTCATCGACAGAGATTGGAATGCAGCTATCAATATCCTTGAATTAGGATTGCGTACCGTAGGGCATACGGGAACTAACGGCTGATGGAGATATCGACCTCTGCCTTGGTGGGGAAACTCCTCAAGGTAAGTTGAGTCGTGGAAAGAGGAAACCCCGACAGAGTGATGGTGGGAATCCCACACTATATTCTTTGAATTAGTGTGGGAGGATGTCAACGTGACGACTCTTGTCGTTGAGGGTCTTCGATGGCCATGCGTAGGTTAAATTGACTGGCTTGCTCTTGAGGAAGGCGATCGGGATCGTTGACTTGAATCGTCACCGAGTCAAACATCAGTCCTTGATAATTCAGGGTTTCTAAGAGTTCTGGAAGTTGTAATTCTTCTTGGGGATCGGGAGTGGTGCGAATTTCGTCGAGTCGTAAGTCTTCAACCCGAGTACTGACGTTTTCATCGAACTCTAAGGGTTCGGCTTCATCGGCTTTGGCCGGAGAAGCGATAGCGATCAGTCCGAGAACGACCACAGTGAGGGCAAAAAAGCTGGATTTCATAGGGGCCTCCTTAGGGATAGAACCGAGGCGCAACGACGCACTCTACCCCAGAGATCCAATCGGCGGTGTTGAAGCCTCGATGGGGGAGTGATACATGATCAACAATGTGAAGGATTCCTGACGGCTGATCTCATGGGGGTCTTGCTATCTCTAGGGTAACAACGGAGCTAACTCGATGCCAGTCTGAGTTCGGGAGCGACGGGTGTCACGGGAGAATGTCGATGGTTCCGGTTTCGCCATCGAGACGAACCCGTTGGCCATCTTTGAGGAGGGTGGTGGCGTTGGCCACGTTCATGACGGCCGGAATCCCATATTCGCGAGCGACGATCGCCCCGTGGGATAATCGTCCCCCAACCTGAGAAATTAAGCCACTAGCGCGGGCTAACAGGGGCATCCAGCCGGAGTCGGTGTAGGGGACGACTAAAATGGTCTGAGGTTGTAATTGCAAGGCATCGGCCAGTTGTCGCACTACTTTAACCTGGCCCTCGGCTTGGCCGGCACTGGCCCCAATCCCGCAAAGCTGCGATCGCGCCGGTTGATTCGAGGGAGTTAAGAGGGTCATGGGAGGGGTTCCATAACTAACATAGGGAATTTCGGGTCGTTGGCGATCGCGCTCCCATTTCGTCCGCCGTTGGGCCACCAACTCAGGAACCAACTCTGCCAAACTGGGATTATCCCCGGCCACTAATCCCCGCACTTCATGAACGACTAAAAAGAAGATATCTCCCTGACGCTGCAACTGACCCGATTCGATAAAGAGCTGTTCCAAGGTCAGGAAACTCCAACGTAACTGAGCCAACAAACGACTATAGACTTCCGCGACTTTTCCTTTCAGGTTGAGCGCTCGTTGTACCCCTCCAGCCTCGGATTTTGGGGTCTGAGAGCGCCGGGAACCGCCTAAGTTATCATTTTGCACCAATTGAGCAAACAGGGCGCGTACAGGGCGCGGGTCTTCGCGCCAGGTGGCCACGGCGATATCGGTTCCCACTTCACTGAGATAGCCGAACTGCTCTAAAAACCCCTCCAACTGCTGGAGAATTTGCTGGCCATCGTTGCTTTCTGCCAGATGGGTAAATAACTCCGCCCCGTCGAGATGGTCGTCAGGGAGCAGATGACGGGCGGATTCGCTGATGTTTTCCAGAGCGGCGAGGGCGGCGACTTCGGGCATAGCAGCACAGTCTAAACTGGCTTCGTCCACCTTGAAGATGGCTTTCTTGGCTGCAAAACCAAGGGGAGCGAGGATGTTGTAGTAGGTGACGAGTTCTAAGCCCTCTAAGATGCGCTGAATTCGCTCAATGAGGGCTTCGGGAGACTGGAGGGGGAGGCGGCGATCGCCACTAAAGCGACAGGCTGGATCAGTGTCTAATGCTTCTAAGAGCGGCTGCAAGGTTTGGCGATAATCCCGTTGAAAGTCGGACTCTAACCGCCATTGACGACGAAGCAGTCGCAGCAAGCCGGGGAGATTCCGGAGGGTCGCCCGCCAGGAGGGACGACTCATAGAAGCCCCCTCGGTTAAAAAGGCCAGACTCTCGGGAGGAAGTCCCATGCGTAGGAAGATATCCCCGAGTAGAGAGGCGTTGAAATAGGCGCTGGAATAGTGCAGGGTGGCGGTTTGAGTGAAATCTAAGCCCTCGGCGCGATCGCCGAGGACGAGGCTGAAAATTTGCCCCCAAACACCACAGGTGAGGGGGCGGTTGATGGACCAGGTGAGGGGACGAATAAAGCCGGGGATCACCTCGGCGGCAATTTGTCGCGTCCAGATGGGCAGTAGGGTGGTGATGGGGCGAGCTTGCAGCACCCAGAGGGTTTCCCCGTCATAACTCCATTCGATGTCCTGGGGGACGTTTTGCAGCCGTTGTTCTAATTCCCGGGCTAGGACAGCCACGCGTCGCAGTAGGGGGGTGGGAACATCTCCTTCGTCGCCGCTGACGACGAGACGCTCATCTTGTCCTGTGGCTGGCGATCGCCAATTGAGTTCACCCAAATCTGAGGACAGGTCCACCCGATAGCGTTCGGGGGTCACTTGGCCCGATACCACTTGGGCGGCGTCTCCCGGTAGACATTCAATGGCGACGCTATCACCGCAACGGGAGACGGGATCACGACTAAAGGCGACCCCGGAAAAGACTCCCGCCACTTGTTCTTGAACTAAGACGGCCATGGCTCCCCAGGATTCTCCCTCGCTCTCGTCGTCGCCTTGTCGTTCCTGGCGATATTGCAAGGCGGCGGGGTTGTCGTAGGAGGCGAGGCAGCGATCGAGGGCTTCTTCTAAGGCGGGACGACTGGTGAGGTTGGCGACGCTGTCATATTGTCCGGCGGCGGTGGCCTGTTGGCTATCTTCTCCGAGGGCTGATGAACGGGCAATTAGAGGCTGTTCAGGCTGAGGATCGAGGGCTTCGGCAAATAGTTGGGAATCGTCTCCCGGCAGAAACACCCAACCGGGAGGGACGGGATAACCCCAGAGTCGTAACTGGGAGAGGGTGGCGGCTTTTGCGCCGACTCGTTCGGGCTTGAGGGGGCGATCGAGACTCAATAAGACGCGATCGGCTCGGAAAAACTGAAAGAGTTTACGGGTTTCGGGTTGTCCCCCGCGAACGGGTAAGTCAAGATCATCGGACATGGTTTGATAAATGATGTATAAAACACAACTGAGTCCGAGAGTGGCGAGGAGTCGCCCTGGACTATGAGGATACAGCATCCAGGTGATGGCCGGAAGCAGGGCAAGGGAGAGGGTACGCCCCGCCTGACGCTCACGAATCAGGGTAAAACTGGCACCGCTGATTAGGGCCACGAACAGGGCAATACGCCAGTCATGGGTGACGATTCCCCAAACGGTGTTGGTGGTTCCGGCCCCTTGTTTAAAGCTATACCGTCCCAGGACTAATGCAATCAGGGCCACCAGTTCAAAACTCGGCAGTTGGGGCAGCATCCAACGAGCGAGTAGAACGACTAGGATGCCTTTGCTGGCTTCTGAGAGAACGGCCAGGATGCCAGCAACGGTTCCGCCGTGGTAAAAGGCGGCGGATACGCCAAGATTGCCGGTTCCTTGATGGGAGAGGTCTTCATCACTCACCCAGCGGACGATCGCCGCAAGCAGGGGCAGTCCCCCGAGGAGAATACTGGCGATGAGAACGAGACATCCGGCGAGGAAGGGAGGGAGGGACATGGGGGAATAGTGAATAGTTAATAGTGAATAGTTAATAGTGAATAGGGAATAGGGAATAGGGAATAGGGAACACTGGATAATCTACCTGGCCCTGGTGGACACCCCTTTCTTGAGGGGAATGTAGGGGCGTACCTTTATGGTCGGCTGCTTTGGGCAAGAATGGACTGCTGAGATGTCGGGAAAATCTGGCATATGGTAAGGTGAACGGGGCGCGAAGGCGCGATCGCCGTCGCTGGCTCGATTCGTCTGTTGATTCGTCGGTTGTCTCCGGGCTGTTTTTTAGGCCGATGGGGCAATTAAAAGCATTCCATGACATCCTCTTGAGGAAATTCGTGGGAGAATAGCAGCTTAGAGTATTACGCACGTTGTGTTAACGAGGGGTTCTATGTCGGTCGATCTCTACAAACCCGGTTTAGAAGGGGTACCAGCCGCTAAGTCCAGTATTAGTTATATTGACGGCAAGCAGGGCATCTTAGAATATCGCGGTATCCGTATTGAGGATTTAGCCAAGCACAGTAGTTTTTTGGAGACGGCATACCTCTTGATTTGGGGACAGTTGCCCAGTCAGACGGAACTCGAAGCCTTTGAACATGATATTCGCTACCATCGGCGGATTAAGTATCGGATTCGGGACATGATGAAATGTTTTCCTGAAAGTGGTCACCCGATGGATGCGCTGCAAGCGTCGGCGGCGGCGTTGGGATTGTTCTATTCTCGGCGGGCTTTGGATGATCCCATTTATATTCGTAATGCGGTGATTCGTCTGATGGCGAAGATTCCGACGATGGTGGCGGCGTTTCAGTTAATCCGCAAGGGAAATGATCCGGTTCAGCCTCGTGATGATCTCAGTTATGCGGCGAATTTCCTCTATATGCTGCGGGAACGGGAACCGGATCCTTTGGCGGCCCACGTGTTTGATATCTGTTTGATGTTACACGCGGAACATTCGATTAATGCGTCGACGTTCTCGGCGATGGTGACGTCCTCGACGCTGACAGATCCCTATGCTGTCATTGCGTCGGCGGTGGGAACTCTGGGCGGCCCGCTTCATGGTGGGGCGAATGAGGAAGTGATCGAAATGCTCGAAGAAATTGGGGCGGTGGAAAATGCGGCCCCCTATTTGGATGATCGTATTCGTCACAAACGCAAGATTATGGGTTTTGGCCACCGGGTTTATAAGGTGAAAGACCCTCGGGCCAAAATTTTGCAGGATTTGGCGGAGCAACTGTTTGATCGCTTTGGCGGCGATCGCTATTATGAGATCGCGGTGGAGTTGGAACGGCTGGTTGAAGATCGCCTCGGGGATAAGGGAATTTATGCCAATGTGGATTTCTATTCGGGGTTGGTCTATCGCAAGTTGGGGATTCCCACGGATCTGTTTACGCCGTTGTTTGCGATCGCCCGGGTGGCGGGTTGGTTGGCTCACTGGAAGGAGCAATTGAACGAAAACCGCATTTTCCGCCCGACTCAGATTTATGTGGGAGAACGCGATCGCACGTTTGTTCCCCGGGAACACCGTTAGGAGAGGGCGATCGGTTATGCAGTTATCGCCAATGCAGTTACATGGTGGTCGTCTTCAACGGCGACAACGACTTAAATTCAATCGTGTCAAGCTCGGGGTCAGGCTCTTGGCCCTGATGACGCTGTTAGGGTTAGGTTGGGGAGGGTTACGCCTCTATCTACGCTGGAGTCGGGTTCCTCAGGCGGTGTTAGTTCTGGGAGGCTCGCCGGATCGAGAGGTATTTGCGGCGAGGTTTGCCCGCACTCATCCTGATTTACCGGTTTGGGTGTCGGGGGGGAGCAACCCGGAATATGCTGAATGGGTGTTTGCCGAGGCGGGGATTCCTCGCCAACGTTTCTATTTGAATTATGATGCGGTGGATACGGTGACGAATTTCACCACGTTGGTCGATGAGTTGCGATCGCGCGATATCCGCAGTATTTATCTGATTACGTCGGATTATCATATGCGTCGCGCTTCGGCAATTGGTGAGATTGTTCTAGGAAGCCGGGATATTAGTTTTCGCCCGGTTGCGATTCCCTCGGGATTGGCTCCTGAACCCATTGATAAGTCGATTCGCGATGGGGTGCGGGCGTTGGTTTGGTTGGCGACGGGCTATACGGGATCGACGTTACGCGATCGCCTCAATCCACCACGTTCTAGCTATTTGGAGTCGCAGCCGCAGCTAAGTTCTTTGGAAACCTGGCCCGAGTTTTGAGGGGGGTGAGCGTTCCTCCCTGGGGGCTTGGTCTTGTTCAAGCTGCTCGATAATCATGAGGACAACGATAGACTGTGGAACTTAAACAGGTCATTATTGCTCATAAAGCGGGAGATTCGTCAAGTCAACAGTGGGCTGAACGCTGTGCGAGGGAACTCGAAGCCCGAGGCTGTCATGTGTTGTTGGGACCAAGTGGCCCTAAGGATAATCCTTATCCGGTGTTTTTGGCCTCGTCGACTCAGAAGATTGATTTAGGAATTATTTTGGGCGGCGATGGAACGGCTCTGACGGCGGCCCGCCATTTAGCACCGGAGGGGATTCCCCTGTTGACGGTGAATGTGGGCGGACATTTGGGGTTTTTGACGGAACCCTTTGATAGTTTCGAGGAGACGGAAGCGGTTTGGGATCGCTTGGTGGAGGATCGTTTTGCGGTTCAGTCGCGGATGATGTTGGAGGCGGCGTTGTTTGAGGGCGATCGCCTGAATCGAGAACCGGTGAGCGATCGCTATTTGGCTCTCAATGAGATGTGCATTAAGCCAGCGGCGGTGGATCGAATGTTGACTTCGATTTTGGAGATGGAGGTTGATGGGGAAATTGTCGATCAATATCAGGGGGATGGGTTGTTGGTGGCGACTCCCACGGGTTCAACTTGTTATACGGTGTCGGCGAATGGCCCGATTATGCACCCTGGAATGAATGCGATCGCCGTGACGCCGATTTGTCCACTGAGTCTATCGAGTCGTCCCCTGATTCTTCCCCCTGGGGTGGTGGTGAGTATTTGGCCCCTCGAAGATCGGGATTTAAATACAAAACTCTGGATGGATGGGGCGTTGGCAACGGCAATTTGGCCGGGGCAACGAGTGGATGTCAAAATGGCAGATTGTCAAGCGAATTTTTTGATTTTACGAGAGGATTATTCCTATTTCAAAACGCTACGAGAAAAGTTGCTTTGGGCGGGGGCAAGGCTTCATTATGATAATAATCATCGCAATTAAAAAGATGTAGGACTCTTTTGGTCAGCTTTCCTGATAGGAAACAGAGCGAAATTCGACGTTATTTGTATTAGGGAAATATAAACAATAATTCGCTTGATTGGCAATCCGTCCAACGCTGCCGACTCCGACCACTTTGCGGGGTTTTAGAGATTGGCGAATGGGGGCTTCGTTGCCCTCTAATGTGGTGACTTTAGAGGCGATTTGTCCTGATTCAAATAGGCTTGATTTAGGACTGCTATAGTAAAGCTCGCTGCATTTGCAAATTTAAAATGGACTCGTTGCTGGTTCCAACACCCACAATCACCTCGTCAGCTTCGGGCCAATGATGCCAGTCTGTTTTCGGTCCTTTGGGGGGAACCAGGACGATATTATGACAATCGACGAGGGGCAAAACTAGGGAATCTAAGGCGATATGAAAGCCAACTTCGATATAAATGGGATTTGTTGCCCCCTGATGTTCGACTAGCTTGACGGGGGCGTTATCGTCGCTCAGATAGTCTAATTTGGGGTGCAAGGTTTGTAAATAACTGGCATCGAGGGGAAAGGAACCTGCCCCGAGATTGAGGTAGGCGATTTGTTGACTGGGAGGATACTGTTGTAATTGTTGGGCAATCCAGTGAGTTTTTCCTACTCCAGAAGGGCCAGCAACGAGGAACACATTAGACATAGGAGAAAGGCAATGGGCAATAGGGGAAGAGAAGGCAATAGGCAATAGGCAGTAGGCAATAGGCAAGGGGGAAACCACTTCAATCACAGAGGACACGATGAGAGATCGGGAGCGAGGTCACGCCCCGTCTCTTTAGAGCGGGGCGGAAAAGCGACTCGGCGGCTTTAGCCGCAGTTGTTAGTGGTAGAATTGCATTACCTTCTCTAAGACCCGCGTATGGGTAGGGCTTAACATCCCGATGAGGGCAGTCGTGCGTAGCCAAATTGCAGGCGCAAAAATGTCGATAACGAAGTGGCCCGGCGGCGAGAGGTACAAGGTAACGCAAAGCAAAAGTAACTGGGATGCAACGCACCCCAGCAAGAGGCGTTTTGACTTCGCCTAAGCGTCTGAGGTTATGGGATCTACCGCATGTCGATCCGATCAGAAGTGCTGAAACTCCCTCCGGGGAATCCCCG
>LJZT01000124.1 GCA_001314905.1 Phormidium sp. OSCR | reverse complement strand
GAGAAATCAGATTCAATACGTTGTCTCGCTGAATCAAGAATCACGATCTGTGAGAATCCCGCGCTGTAATCTTTGATTCAGCGCTGGGAGTATGTCAAGCAGCTTCAGATCTCAGAAGTAAAGATTTGTCCACGACATCCTGCAAATCTCCATTCAATACAAGTGTTAACCCGTTGTTAAGCTTGGCAGAACCATGAACCACCTAGATAGTGGGGAAACAGGTAAGTGAGCAAGTTTTGGAACACACAAATAGATAAATTTTAAGGAGAAACAACCAATCATGGCAGTTTCATTAAAGAAGGGACAACGAGTCTCTCTCGAAAAAGTCGCTCCAGGACTTTCACAAGCCTTTATTGGCTTAGGTTGGGATATTAAACCAACTGATACAGGCTATGATTTTGATTTAGATGCATCCGTTTTTTTACTTGGATCGAATGACAAAATCATTTCAGATAATCACTTCATTTTCTATAATAATACTACCAGTCCTGATCCAGAACAATCAGTTTTTCACACAGGAGACAATTTGACGGGTGCAGGAGAAGGAGATGATGAAGTCATCAAAGTCAATTTCAAGAAAGTGCCTCCAGAAATTCAAAAAATCGTGGTAGCTGTAACAATTCACGAAGCGGAGGAGCGAGGACAGAATTTTGGACAAGTTGAAAACGCCTTCGTGCGTATTGTTGACGAACAGACTAAACAAGAAGCAATTCGATATGATTTGACCGAAGATTACTCAACAGAAACGGCCTTGATTATGGCAGAAATGTATCGTAAAGATGGTGATTGGCGACTGAATGCTGTGGGTTCAGGTTATCAAGGTGGACTAAAAGCCTTGCTTGATCGGTACAGCAATTAAGTTCGGGGTAGCCTGGGGGGTATCTCAGCTCTAATGAGTGTTTCAAAGTCTTAGACTCTGAGACAATACCCTCCATCATCGGCACTAGAACAAGTGACATCGTTCAATTGACCACATCGGGTCTAACTAATATGGGAATCAACTTAAAAAAAGGCCAGCGAATTTCTTTGACCAAAGAAGCACCCGGATTAAAAAAGGTGATTTGCGGGCTGGGTTGGGACGTTGCAGAAAAAGCGGGAGGCGGTTTATTTGGTATTTTTTCTAATACCGAAGATTATGATCTCGATGCCTCGGTAATATGCTTGGATGCTGGGGGTAAAGTATCTGAGTTAGGTAGCGTTGTTTATTTTGGAAATTTGTCTCATGCTTCTCAGAGTATTATCCATATGGGAGATAATTTGACGGGGGAGGGGGACGGAGATGATGAGCAAATTTTGGTGGATTTGGATCGAGTTCCCGGCAATATTGCCCGGCTAGTTTTTACCGTCAACATTTATGAATGTATGAAGCGAAAACAAGACTTTGGACAAGTTCAAAATGCCTTTGTACGACTGGTGAATGCCTCAAACAACCAAGAAATTGCTCGTTATAACCTATCTGGCTCTGAGTACCAGGGGGCAACCGGAATGGTGATGGCTGAAATCTACCGACATGGTAGTGAATGGAAAATGGCAGCTATGGGAAATGGCTTCAAGGTAGAGGGATTAGGAGATTTAGTTAAAGCTTACTCCTAGTTGATATCGGCAACAAGGTCTCGCTTTTTTGAGGAGCAGACTTTGTTGTCCCATTTTTTTAGCTCCATCAATTGATTATATCTAGTCTTTTTGTGAGTCAATGTCTCTATACGATCGCCTAGACTTGACCCGACCCAATCGTAAACTGAAAAGCCCAATTTGGGAACGCCTAGACTTAAGCAGACCTCAAAAACTTAGGTGTTGGCAATGCCGAGCGGACATCCAAATCGGTTGGGAGTTTTGCCCAACTTGCGGGGGAGCATTAAGTCAAACCGATACTGAGAAGAAGAATAACCGCCATTGTGTTTGGGTCGATCTAAGTGGTATTAGTTTCCCATTGCATCATCGAGGTGTCATGGCTGAAGTGATAGTAGATGCTTTCTCCAAAGTGTTCGGGGCCTTTAGAGGGGTTAAATTATTTTTAACATCAGAGCAGCCAGAGGAACGGAAGTGGGGAAATACATTCACTCATATTTATGTATGTACTGGACATGAATCTGTACAATCGGTAAACTATCTCGGTGCTGCTAGTTTCAAACTGGGCATGGTTACAAATCATGCAATTATTCATCTTGATCGAGTTTATGAGGCATCGGAGCGAATCGGCCTTGATGCTGGGCAGCTATCCAACTTAATCGCTAATACCATTGCTCATGAAATTGGACATACTTTAGGACTCGATCATTCAGCATTGCCTACTGATGTAATGCACGATGGATTAGATTATACAATTCACAGTATGATGCCACCCTCGTTCCATGCTGAACAAATTAATTTTATGAATCGTGCAATTCGGCAATATAAGTTGTGATCAGATTCACGACAATCCTGCTTATTTTTGACGTTAGAGGATACCAAATCTGGACCGGGAACGCCACTTGCGGATTGCCCCCACATCCAGAATTTTAATGTTTTAGCAACTTTGCTAATCACCTTAAGTCCTGAAGACTGTATAAAAAGTTACCTGAAATTAATATCAGTTGACGGTTTTGGATCGCTATAATCGGGCTTGATTTCCTGACTGGATTCCTTAAATGGTTAACCACTCTAAGATATTACCAACCGTTAGAGACAAATCCATTCCCTCTAAAACCGGCAGTTGATCATCTTGGCTAAAGACATCAAGGCGTTGATTTTCACTAATCACCAGAACCGTCGCTTCTTCTGGATTAATCAACCAGCCAAGCTGAGTTCCCTGTTGGCAAGCCTGTAATAATTTGTTTAACACCTGGGTTGTACTTTGCTGAGGCGAGAGGATTTCAATCAGCCAATCGGGATAGGTGTTAAAGTGATTTGCTATTCGTCCGCTGTCGGTTTTTGGGATGCGTTGCCAGCGGAATACTGCAATATCAGGCACAAGAGAATGTCCGGCAAACGTACAGCGTAGTTCAGGAAATGCCAAGGCCGTTTTTGCAGGTTCGGTGACGATATTAATTCTTTCACATAATGCACCTTGAATTAGACTATACTCACCGTCCGGCATGGGTTTCTGGATAATAGTTCCGTTGATGTATTCTGAGGCGGGTTTGCTATCTGGATAGTCTATAAATTCGGATATAGATTGGACTCTATTTAGAATTTTTCTCATAGAAATTGTTGGTTGTAGTTATCTGAAGACCCCGTTGAGAACAGTTTAAGATGTCAGAACTCAACCTTGTCGTAAATATGGGCAAGGTCAATTTGAAAATCAATAGATTTTAGAAAAATAGATGTTTCTAATCCGTCATACTCCCGAAATAACCAGGCTTGATCGTCTGTTTTTGTATAGTGTTCGACATGGGGACTATATTGGTCGATTAAAACATACTCTTGAAAGCTGGAAAGACTCCGATACGCAGCAAATTTTTCGTCTTTATCATAACTTCGGGTCGAATTGGATAAAACTTCGGCAATCAGCAAAGGATTCATGACCGTATCTTTGCGCCCTGGTTGCAACGTTAGGGGCTGCTGGATGACCATCACATCGGGATAAGTATAGAGAGTTTTGTCGGGAATCCATAACCGTTGGTCGGTCATAAAAACATCAAACGGTTGACGTTTTAGACTAAAATTGAGAGCACCTGCAAAATTCAAGTTGATTCGGTTATGATTGGGAGTCCCCCCTGACATGAGAATCATCTCTCCATTGCGGTATTCATGTCGTTCTTGGGCTTGAGTCTCTTGGTCTAAATACTCTTGGATGGTATAAATACGTTGGTGAAGGGTCGATGAGGTCATCGGTTCGTCCTCTTTGTCTTATTAATCAGACTGGAACAACATCAGAAAAGTGATCCATCGATGACCAAAGCACATTCACTAAATGCTCAACCGTCTTACTCCACGTATAGTTTTGGTGAACAAACTGAGGACCTAGACGATTAGCGTCATCTCGGAAATCTTGGTCATTGATAACTCGTTCCATCGCGGTAATTAGAGACTCAATATCGGGATTAAAGAGGAGTCGTTGTTCGCCACAAATCTCTTGCCAAATTTGCTTGGCTGGAACTCTTATGGCAAAGGAGGATTGCGTAAAATCATCGGTGGGACCGCCAGCGGTACAAATGACGGGAGTTCCACAGGCGATCGCCTCTAACACCGGTAAATTAAATCCCTCGGCTAAATAGGGCGAAATATAAGCATCTGCGGCTTGATAGAGTTGGACCACTTCAGCAAACGATAAGTCTTGTCCGATATAGGCTAAATTGGCTAAAACGCGATCGCGTTCCTGGGACGTTAACACCTCATTTAAGGCTTCCTGAACAAATTTTTCTGACCCATATAACCCCGTCGTTCCCTTCAAGACCAATCGCGCTTGTGGGTAACGCTGAACCACTTGGGCAAAGGCTTTGAGTAAGGGGCGAATCCCTTTGCGGGGATGCTGAGAACTCACATTGAGGAAGATAAACTGATCTTCAATCCCCAAACGACGACGCAAGGCCTGACGTTCCTCCCCACCCAGGGGATGACAAACATGAGGATTCACCCCCAAAGGAACAACTCGAATACGATTAGCATCGCCGCCACTATGAATAAACCCCTGGCGGGACCAATTGGAGGAGGTGAGAATGGTGGCTTCACTCTGACGATGAACCTTACCAAAATCGGACACTCCCATACATTGAATCATCGCATTATGGACTTTGCCATATTCCGTCAAACCAAACACCACTAGATGGCGGGAATGGTTCGACGGGGAAAAGTCGAAGGGCATTTGCATCCGCAAGACGGCTTCACTTTGCAGGGAGTCTGACGGTTCAGGAATTGCCTGTAACCGGGCTTCCTCTGCGGGAGATAGCAGTCCCCTGGCGGCTTGCCAATCCTGCAAATAGGGCATTTCCCGATGGTAGAGTTGCACATCGGGGCGGTTGAGGAGTTCGAGGAGTTGGAACTGGTTAACAACGGCGTAGGATTGGGAAATAAACCGCCAACCTTCGACAATTAAGCGCATAGTGGAGTTTAGCGACGGGTGGCGCGACGCATGGCCGTCACCACTTGGGCCTCGGAAAATACGCCATCGCCCTGAACTTCGGGGAAGGCGGGGAAGACTTCTACTTTCAAGACGCGATCGAAGCGGATAGTGACGCTACGATCATAAAGATGGAAGGTCAGAAGCGGTGATTCGATCGCCAGTTGCAGTTGTTGATACACCTGTTGCGCGGTTAGGGGAACGCTAAAGGATTCTTCGCCGCCGTTTTCGTAATGGAAGGTGATTTGGGTTTCGCTATATTGACTTTGCATGGATGGTCTCCTGAACAACAAGGTTAGGGGAGTTCGTCAAGACTCGGAGGAAGTTGACTCATTTTTTCTAAGTCCAACACCTCCGCTAACTTGGCTTCGGGCATTAAGTCCTTTTCTAACACCAATTCTCGCAGGGATTTGCCGGTTTCGAGGGACTCTTTGGCGATGGCGGCGGCGTTGAGATAGCCAATGTGGGGGTTGAGGGCGGTGACAAGGGCCAGACTGCCTTCAGCATAACTTAGGCAGCGATCGCGGTTGGGGCTGATGCCTGCTAAACAACGATGATTCAGGGCATCTAGGGTGTTCCCGAGAATCTCGATACTATGAATCAAGTCATAGGCCACTAAGGGCATCATGACATTTAATTCTAATTGTCCGGCCTGAGCGCACAGGGCGATCGCCTGATCCAATCCCATCACCTGAAAACACACCATCGAGGTCATTTCCGCCATGACGGGGTTATATTTCCCCGGCATAATCGAGGAACCCGGCTGAACGGGGGGAAGTTGAATCTCTTTTAAGCCGGTTTTGGGGCCAGAATCCATCAGGCGCAAGTCATGGGAGATTTTGACTAAATCCTGGGCTAGATTGCGTAAACTTCCGGACACCGCAACGAAGGGAGATAAACTCTGCATAGCCGCCATCAGGTGGGGGGCGCTTTTTAGGGGTTGTCCGATATACTCGCTAAGGAGTTCGGCGCAACGGAAGCGATAACGAGGATGGGTGTTGAGGCCGGTTCCCGAGGCGCTTCCTCCTAAGCCTAGGCTGTGTAGGTCTTCGCTGGCGTAACGGATACGTCGTAAATGGTCGTTGAGAATTACGGCCCAGGCCCGGAAATCTTCCCCGAGTCGTACCGGGACTGCATCCTGCATATGGGTGCGTCCGGATTTCACCACATCTTGACATTCCTCGGCTTTGCGGTTGAGGGTGGCGACGCTGGCCTCCAAGGCGGGGAAAAATTGACGATGTAGGGCCAGGAGTCCGGCGATACGGATAGCGGTGGGGATGACATCGTTGGTAGACTGACCATAGTTGACATGGTCGTTGGGGCTAACTTTGCCATAGCTGCCTTTTTCCTCTCCGAGATGTTCTAAGGCCCGATTGGCGAGAACTTCGTTGACGTTCATGTGGTGGGAGGTTCCGGCCCCGGCTTGGTAAATATCGACGACAAACTGATCTCGCAATTGTCCGGCGAGAATTTCATCGGCGGCTTCGATAATGGCTTCGGAGATGGCGGCGGGGATGCAGTCGAGTTCCCGGTTGGCGGTGGCGGTGGCTTTTTTGATGAGAACACAGGCCTCGATGTAGGCCGGAAGCGGCCGATGTCCACTGATGGGGAAGTTTTCGATCGCCCGAAGGGTCTGAATCCCATAGTAGGCGTTGGCGGGGATCTGGCGATCGCCCATGGAGTCGGTTTCGATGCGGTACTCTGTCATCTGGCTTGGATTGGACTTGGGTTGGGCTTGCGTTGGGCTTGCGTTTTTAAGGGCTTGGGATTATTTTGCCATGTTGCTGGGCGATCGCAAGGGCGATAATGGAAGCATCGCCCGACTCAACTGGATTTTCATCATCTCTGGAGTTTAGATCAATGGTACAGGTTCAACCCCGATTATTTGAGAGTTTCGAGGACTATCTCGTTTATAGTGAGTCCCTAGAAGGCTTTTATGAGTTGTATAACGGTCAGTTAGTTAAGATGCCCCCTGAATCTGGTGTAAATGTTCAAATTGCTAACCGTCTCCTCCTCCACTTTGCCGGCCTAGTTGGCATTGATCGAGTCCGTGGCCAAGGGTTAGAGATTGAAGTCCAGGGAGAACCAAGAAATCGCTATCCTGATTTGACGATTTTGCGGGAAGAACATATCGAACAACTAGCCCGACGGAATACGGTGCGGTTATCGATGAATCCGCCGCTATTGGTGATTGAAGTTGTCAGTCCAGGGGAAGTACAACGGCAGCGAGATTATGTCGCTAAACGCTTTCAATATCAAAGTTGCGGCATTCCAGAGTATTGGCTGATTGACCCGGATGCTGAAACAGTTTTAGTTTTGGTCTTACGAGAAGGGACTTATGAAGATATGGGGACATTTTCTGGGAATGCTCCCATTGAATCTCTGAGTTTTTCTGACCTTTCCTTAACAGCAGCTCACGTTTTTTTTAGGGTAATTTTTAGACTAAGCCCCTAGTTGTTTGCTAGGGGAGACTACTTGCATAAATCACGATAACAATGACCTTAGATGACAGTCGATTAACACCGTATCTCGAAGCCCGCTGGGAAAATTATTGGCTTTGCTATAAGGAGGGGAAGCGATATTTCAATCGAGGACATTATACCGCTGCTCTGGCTTGCTTTGACAGAGCGGTTCTGGCTCGCCCTAATGATTACTGGGCGCTCTATCATCGCGCCAATACATTGGTTGAATTGGGGGAATTTGAGCGGGCGATCGAGAGTTTTGATAAAGCTCTGGATGAACGTCCTAAAGACTATTGGGCGTGGTACAATCGGGGAATAATTTTGTCGGAAGAGATGGGGGAGTTTGAGCGGGCGATCGCCAGTTTTGATAAAGCCCTGCGCTTGCGCCCCCATGATTACTGGGCTTGGTTTCGGCGTGGAGATGCGTTGCGCTATTTACAAGAATATCGCGCTGCATTGTCCTGTTATGAGGAAGCGTTAGATAATCGCCCCAGTGATTTTTGGAGTTGGTTCCGTAAGGGAGATTGTTTGCGGCATTTAGGGCAATGTGAAGAGGCAGAAAGTGCCTATCGAGAAGCCTTAAAAAGCGAACCCGATGATTTTGATACCCGCTACAAATTGGCAGAATTGTATCGTCTTCAGGGAGATTATCGCTCGGCGATCGCCCAATATGATGCCTGTTTAGACTTGGAACCGGAAGACACCTATAGTTGGTATAATCAAGCCTGTTGTGCGGTCTTAGATGGGGATTTAGATGGGGCGATGCTATCTTTGCAGAAGGCGGTGGAGTTGGCCCCAGAAATTTATGTCCCCCTAGCCATGGATGACCTGGAGTTAAAACCACTCTGGAAACGGTCGGATTTCCATCGATTGATGCAATTTGTGCGGCGAAATGTGCGAGGTTTAGAGGGAATTGATAAGGGGCGATCGCGGCGATTGTAATTTGTGGAATCATGTATGAAATTCCCCCAATTCACAATTTATTGGCTATACTAGATAGAGCTAAAATGCAAGGGACAGAAAAATAGTATTCAATTAAGCAGAATTAGCGATTTTGCACGCCTAATTATCAATTATAACTCTTGCATTAACTCGCCGTTCCTTAAAGTCGGAGAAACCATGATTTCCCAAACCCAGCAGCCGACGACCCCAAAACAAGAAACCATCCATTACCCCGACAGCGATGGACAACCCATGGCCGACAATACCCTTCAGTTTCGCTGGATTGTCATCATTAAGGAGAACTTAGATCTCATTTTCACCGATGATCCCAACGTCTTTGTCGCTGGGGACTTACTCTGGTATCCCATCGAGGGAGATAATCGCATCCGTCGCGCCCCTGATGCAATGGTGGTATTTGGGCGGCCCAAGGGCGATCGTGGGTCCTATAAACAATGGGAAGAAGACAATATCCCGCCGCAAGTGGTCTTTGAAATCCTCTCTCCCGGAAACACCCAAAGAGATGGCCCAGAAACAGACGTTTTACGATGAATTTGGGGTCGAAGAATATTACATCTACGACCCCGACAAGAATGACTTGAGTGGATTACAACGAGGAGAACAGAGTCTAAACGTCATTGAAGATATGTCCGACTGGGTGAGTCCTCGCTTGGGGATTCGCTTCCATTGGACTGAGGAAGGATTAACCCTTTATCGCCCCGATGGATCTCGTTTTCAGACATTACAGGAAATTAAGTCCGAACGAGATGCCGTCCAGGCTGAACGAGATGCAGCCCAAGCTGAACGAGATGCAGCCCAAGCGGAACGAGATGCAGCCCAGGCCCAGGCCACACGCCTCGCCCAACGCTTACGGGAACTGGGAGTGAACCCGGATGAACTCTAACTCACAACTAACTCCAGGACTGACCTTTATCCCTACCTCTGAATTCAATCTCTCCGTAGAGACTCAAACACGTTCACCTTGCAGGATACCCATGATGTTTGATATCGCACAATTATCGAGAACAACTACGACTCACAATCGGACTCAATTCTCCGCATAGTCCTCATCCATTGTTGGACTTGTCTTTCACGGTCTTGAGCTGTTTCAAGATTAGGCATTGGCAGCCCTCGTTGAGGATGATATTGGCCATAACTTCGACGAAGTCCTTGCCAATATCTAATGCCCTCATTGGGTAAAATCTTCCGTTCTCGTAACCATTTCTCAGCATAGGCTTGCCAAAGAAAAGCGTGGTCATGGATTTCGCCACCAAGTGAACGCAACGAACAAATGGAGAGATTTTTATTTGCAAATAAATAGTCTTCGACTCTAGGATTTAATTGACCCGACAAGAAGCGTATTTCGCTTCCACGTCCTCTAAAAAACTCAATAATGTATTTATCTCCAAAATCAAAAATACAAACTTCAGTTGGATCACTATTATCTTCGACCAGAATATCAATATCTCGTTCAATCTCATCGCTAATAAATTTCTGTGAGTTTGCTGGAACCAAAACTCGTAACCTTTCAAATCGAGTCGAATAATTTGACCAAAACTCTTGGCGACGTTTTAACTGATTGATGTCCCTATTTATTCTTTGAAACTGACGACTATTCTCTTGGTAGTTGCTTATCTCTCGATTCAGTTGTTTGATAATAGCATCCACCAAATTCTTAAAATCTTGCCAACTGGCCGCGTGAATCCACATTCTCAGTGAATTTTGAGTCTCTCTTGATAATCGATTCCATCGAGAACCTGGACTTCTATGCCAGTAACGTTGCCTAAGCCACTCTACTAAATAAGGCTGAGAATTACCAACAGTGTGAGAAACTTCTCGTAAAAGTTGATTGACTTGTTGAAGTTCTAATGAATCTGGCATAGACTCCAAGCACTGGCATAACCAACGACCCGCTTGAGACTCATTTAGATTGCTTTGTTTAAACCCTTTAACAACATTATTAAAGATGGCAGTCACAGCCTTCTGTGTTACGGGAACTTTAACGGATTCAAGCAAACTCTCAGGAAGCATTTGTCGTGAGCAAGCCTCCTGAGCAATTCGGACATAGTTAAACTCAGACAGCCACTTGAGAATCCTTACAGTATCCAATGAAATTAAAGTTTGAAGTTTCGCAAAATCAACCGTTTCAATAATTGAATCAGCCAACAGATTAGGTGTACTATAAGACATTCCCAACATCCAGACTAGATGTGAAAGAAGATTTCCATTCTTCTCGGCTACCTTCCAAAGCAACTTTGATGTGTTCTCGGCTCGGCCTGTAGATACCGCTTGATCCCAGTCGTTTTTATGGATCATAATATAGATCCATTCTAAACTGGAGATTGTAGAAATTTGACCCGACTCTAAGTCAGCCATTATCTCCTCAAGAGAACGACCGACATCTCCCTCAAATAAGGGTAAGTTCAATATCTCAGAAAATTCTGAATATATCCCCAATCCTTGAACTAACTGTTTTAGTTTTTCAGGTTGAGGCTGGGGTGAGACAGATTGAGACGGAGAGAAAATAGGGAAGGAATAGTTCATGAGTCATCTCCCACGGATTGCAGTTCTTTATAGAGTTCGCTGAAATCTTCACCTCGAAACTGAAAACGAAACGTGACACGACGGTCATCAGGATCATCGATATCCGCTCTGGCTTCAATTTCTCCACGGCCAGCCGTCATGATTTTTTGGCTGAATTGTTGAGATGTGTCCAATTCAAAATCATCTGAAAAAATATAATCAGCAACAGAGAGTGCTCTTAATAAACTCAACTCCATATTATACTGATAGCTACCACGAGAACTGGTATGTCCTTCAATAATGACTCGGGTTATTTCCCTATCAAAAATTTCCTCAGAGAAAATAATATCACTGTAAGGAGGAATAAAGCTGGCTAAAAATTCCTTGCCTTCCGGCTTAAGTTCAGCACTATTTTCGGAGAATAAAATTCCTTCTTTAATACTGACATCCCCCGTTTCCGGATTTATTTCTACGTCAATGTTATTAGCATCCATTGCCTCGATGACCTTACCAATAACAACTCGCCGAGGTTCACTCATTTCTGTAATTTTCACCAAGACAGTTAAGAAGAGTAAAGCAAAAATCATTAACAGTCCTGACATCATATCGCCAATTGACAAGAGAACGCTTGAATCTTCTTCAAGTTCGGGAACTTCATTCGACCAACGCTGACGAGCCATGTTTTTTACCGTTTTTAATGAGACGACTGTGAGTAAGGGTACAGGAAATACAACCAAACTTAAAAAAATAGTATTAATTTGATAGAAAACTAAAACTATTTATTAGAGTTTTCGGTCATTCAAAATCTGCAACCTTTTAACCTATTTGCTTTGGCAGTTAGCTTATCCAAATAAGGTGGGATAAGCCATCAAACATCAATAACCCTTTTGTTGAGCTGCCGAAGCTGAAACCAGATAGTTCGCTGCTGTAAGCAATCGTTTAGAAACTTCTGCGGTTGCCGAGTCTGCTGCCTGAAAGAACTGTATACTCGACTCTCGACTTTGTCTTAACTCTTGTTCTAAGTGACGATTGCTTTGGTCTAATGCTTGATTCAGACGTTGAATTAAGTTGGCATAACTTTGGTCAATTTTGTCTGCCTCGCCACCTAAGCTCTGGGTAATTTCTTGAAGTTGTGCCAATCGTTCTCCTGATGTTAAACCAACAGAGCTAACAAAATGGGTGACTTGTTGGATTTGTCCATCAACCTGTTCACCTAACTCTTTTCGACGCTCATACTCTTGGACAAAAACAGCATCGGTTTTATCTAACATTTGAATCAAGCCATCTCGCTGCTTGCCTAGGGTCTCTTCCAGGATTTTATCTTGGTCTTCAAAGAAGTGCATTAGTGCCTCCTGATATTGTTGTCGGAACTGTTCGAGTTCCTCTTGCACAGTGATTCGAGTATTCTGCAACGTTTCATCAATATTACCAAGGGTGTCTGTCAAGTTAGAACTTGCCTGCTCCATAACGCTTTTGGCCTGGTCGCCAGTTTCCGAAAGGAGTTGAGCTTGGTTACTGACGGTTTGTTCCATGGTCTCAGTGAAGTCAGACAGGAGACGACGTTGTTCTTGACCT
>LJZT01000148.1 GCA_001314905.1 Phormidium sp. OSCR | reverse complement strand
GGCTCCACGATTCTACCACATATTTTTAGTCAAAATTCATCTCACCGCTAAGCCTTCGGCTCTAACGGGAGTCTTCTTTTGACATTTAAGATAAAACCACTCTAACCGCCGACCAAATTGCCGAGTATAGCGGTCAACACAAAGCCACCGGGCCAGTCACCCTGGCTACCTACCAAATCCTCACCTATCGAGCCAGTCAAGACCACGACTTTCTTCACCTGGGGTTGTTCGACCAGCAAGCCTGGGGATTAATCATCTACGACGAAGTTCACCTGTTGCCCGCGCCCGTCTTTCGCATCACCGCCCAACTCCAGGCCCGTCGTCGTCTCGGCTTGACTGCCACCCTGATTCGTGAAGATGGCCGAGAAGGGGATGTGTTCACCCTCATTGGCCCCAAACGCTATGACGTGCCTTGGCGAGAGTTGGAGGGGCAGGGCTTTATTGCTGCCGCCGACTGTACCGAAATCCGTATTCCTCAAACCCAGGAACGGCAAATGGACTATGCGATCGCGGGACGACGGTACCAGTTTCGCATCGCCGCCGAAAATCCCCTCAAGTTAGACGTGGTGCAAAACGTGCTGGAGCAAGAAGCGGGCCACCGAGTTTTAATTATTGGCGAATATCTCGATCAACTCAAGGCCATTGCCCAAGCAGTAGATGTTCCCCTAATTACCGGTAAGACCAGTCAGAAAAAGCGCGATCGCCTCTATGCCAGTTTTCGGAGTGGCGAGATTTCCGGCCTCATCCTCTCGCGAGTCGGCAACTTCGCCCTCGACTTGCCCGATGCCGACGTGTTGATTCAGGTCTCTGGTAAGTACGGGTCTCGCCAGGAAGAAGCCCAGCGGTTAGGGCGTATTCTGCGGCCCAAGTCCGATGGCCGCCGGGCTCAGTTTTACACCCTGGTCTCACTGCGCACCTGTGAGGAGGAATTTGCTCAGCATCGCCAGTTATTTTTAACGGAACAGGGCTATCGCTATCACATTCAGTTTTGGGAGGTTTAGCCCCGTCAAGGGCCGCTCAAGGGGTCGCCGACTCATCGGTGCCAAGGCAGACCAGCAGTGGACTACAGGCAAACCTAGCTCTCTCGGCATAAGGGATAGAGCCGATAAGCCTCGTCAAAAATAGAGAAATCAAAGCTGGTGACAAGATTTGAACTTGCGACCGGCTGATTACAAATCAGCTGCTCTACCACTGAGCTACACCAGCACAAAACTTATTATACCCATTATTGTACCCAGGTTCTCTCAAAAAATCAGAAAAAAACTAGGGGAATTGTCCGGAATCCACCCCGCACCCCTTGCCCCTAGTTCAAGTCCTGGTTAGTTCATGGCAACACGGCTGGGATTTCGTTAATCCTCAGAACTGTTGCACATACTGTTCGAGATCTTCGAGGACTTGAGTCAAATCGACCTCCGTGGTTAAGCGAATTCGCTCATCTCGGACCGTGAGCAGGATTTTGGCCGCAAAGGGACTGGCCCAAATGTTGGGGTTACAGAAGACTTCAAGAAACACCGGACCTTGATAGCGGTACTCCATCGGCTTTTGGGGAGTTGGTCGTTGTGACCCCCCAGCCGGGTTCGTTGCCACAGCCTTGAGTCGCCCGAGTAACTCCTGTAAGGCCCCTTGTAGATCCTGGGCGGCCTCCTTGGAAAAGCTCAGGGAAACAGACCCGTCACCGAAGTTTAGATTGAGTTGAGAATTGGACATCCCTTGATTCAGCTTGATTGTGCTATATCATGTTAGTCACCTACGGGGAAGTTAGCGTTGTGGCTTTGACTCGGCGCTCTTTCAATTCAGCGGGCTTTAAGCCAGAAAACTTCCCAAGTTAAGGGTCTTCACTTGTGCGTTTGCCTCAATTCGTCCGATAATAGAGTTAATCAGGTTGTCGTACCGTCTTCGGTGTGCTGTCATTGGCGATATTCTCCATGACTCGCCCGAACTCCCGTACAATTGGTTTGATTCAGGTTTAAGACAAGCAAGTGTGGTCATGGCTCCCGCCAAAATTCTGGTCGTTGATGACGATATCGCAGTTCGGAATTTAATCCACCGCTTCTTAAGTAAGCAAGAAGACTATGTTGTGGAAGCCGCCGAGGATGGCAAAACTGCCCTTGCCCTCTTTGAACGGCTCAATCCGAACTTAGTCATTCTTGATGTGAATTTGCCCGACACGACAGGCTATCAGCTCTGTCAGGAAATGCAAAGACGCACGGGGGTCTATATTATGATGCTGACGAGTCGTAGTGATGAAGATGATGTTGTCCGTGGATTTGAGAAGGGGGCAGATGATTACTTAACCAAACCCTTCAGTTTAGCTGAGTTGGGAGCGAGAGTGGGCGCGGTGTTAAAACGACAGCGCAGCGTCGCCCCCACACCTCAAAATGGGATTGTTTTAGGAGATTTGTTGATTGATCCCGGCAGCCGCGAAGTGACCTTAGGCAATGATCCCATTCTTTTAACCGCCCTAGAGTTTGATTTGCTACATTTTTTGGCCCGCAACCCGGGGCGGGTTTGGCGGCGCTCAGAATTGCTACAGGAGGTTTGGGATTACGATTATGTTGGAGATCAGCGGGTGGTCGATGTCCATATTGGGCAAATCCGTCGCAAAATTGAAGGGGATTCTAATCAACCCTCGATGATTCAAACGGTGCGCGGTGTCGGGTATAAGTTTGAGGCCCCCGTTAAGATTCAAGACAATAGCACTTAGCTGAGATCCCTCAGGACGACATAAAATAAATAGACAGTTAAACAAGGACAATCAGAAATGCCAAAACCTTTACAAGATAAAAACTAGGTAAGTCTATGACGTCCTACTTTTTCTGTCTTATTTTGTGAAACCGATGAGGGCGATCCCATGTCTTCTAGCGACGCCGATCTGGCTCAACGTCCTGGCGAACAAATTTTACGGGTGGCGATTTGGGGCAACTTCGCCTTAGCGGGGTTGGGGGTTGTTTTTGGTCTGCTGACGCGATCGCACGTCATTCTTCTCGATGGCGTCTTGTCGGCACTCAATGGTCTGATTGCTCTGATGGCTCGACAGGTCGATCGCCGCTTGGCTGAGCCAGATCCTGAACGACTACCCTTTGCTGATGCGGCTCTCGAACCCTTATTAGAGGTCTTGCGCGGGGCGGTATCCTTAGTTATCTATGGATTTGCCGGACTAGCCGCGATCGCCGCTCTCGGCAGTGGTGGGCGCGTGGTGCGGGCGGTGTTTGCCCTGATTTACGGGGCGATCGTTGCCGTGGGAGGCATGGTTCTAGCCAGCTATCAAGGGCGACAACTTCAGGGACAAGACCAACAACCGGCTCAATCCCTATCTCTGGGAGCCGTTGATGCTCGTCATTGGTTTGTCGAAGGGGCCATGGGATTGGCGATCGCCGTCGTCTTTGGACTGGTGGTGATGGCCGGAAACCCAGAACAGTCCCTGTTGCGTTACGTCGATCCCATCGCCGTCTTAGTTGTCGTCTGGCTGTCGGTGCGAGAACCCTGGCGGTGGGCCAAACAAGGCTGGTTCGAGATGTTAGAGCGTTCAGGCGATCGCCGCCTACAACAGCGCCTGCGCAAGATCCTCGATCGCCCCCTGCGCCTCGTCCCCCATGAACACCACATCCTGCGAGTGGGGCGCTTTGGGGACATCGTGTATATTCAGCTTTATCTCATCATTTCCCCGAACAACGAGCTAACCCGCCAAGTCTTAGCCCACGATCGCATCCGCCAATTGATGTACGATCGCCTCAACGAGAAATTTAGTGAAGCCTTCGCCCTAGATTTAGTCATGACCAGCGATCGCCTCTGGGCCGAACGGGCCATCCGTCAGCAGCCAACAGACTCCCCAACTCCCCCCTAAAAGCTCCTAGACAACCGTAATGCCCCCCTTGGGGATGTCGGTAACAGTTTGTTACAGTTAACTCAACGTCAGACAACTCGCGTCACTGCGTCTGACTCGTCCTCCCTGCGATCGTAACCAAGGTTTTTATGCTCCGACTCGAAAACATCAAGAAAATTTATCCCGGTGGAATTGAAGTCCTCAAAAACGTCACCTGGGAAGTCAAACCCGGCGATCGAATTGGCTTAGTAGGGGCCAACGGTGCCGGAAAATCGACCCAACTGCGCATTGTCGCCGGGGAAATCGAACCCACCGCCGGAGAAGTTGTGCGTCCCGCCAGCCTCAAAATTGCCTATCTCACCCAAGAATTTGAAGTTGAACCGAGTCGAACCGTCCGCGCCGAATTTTGGACCGTCTTCGAAGAAGCCAACCGCGTTCAACATCAACTTAACCACGTCACCGAGGCCATGGGAACCGCCGATCCCGACGAACTCGAACAACTGATTCATGACCTCGACACCCTACAACGGCAATTTGAAGCCCTCGATGGCTATAGCCTCGAAGCCCAAATCGAGAAAATCCTGCCCGAAGTCGGCTTTGATCCCAGCGACGGCGATCGCCTCGTCAGCGACTTTAGCGGCGGTTGGCAAATGCGCATGAGTTTAGGGAAAATCCTCCTACAAGACCCCGATCTACTCCTCCTTGACGAACCCACGAACCACCTCGATCTCGAAACCATCGAATGGCTCGAAACCTATCTCAAAGGCATTAACACCCCCATGGTGATCGTCTCCCACGATCGCCAATTCCTCGATCGCCTCTGCACCCAAATCGTCGAAACCGAGCGCGGCGTCTCCAACACCTATCTCGGCAACTACAGCGCCTATCTACAACAGAAATCCGAAAACCTAAACACCCTGCAATCGACCTACGAACGTCAACAGAAAGACATCGAAAAACAGCAGGCTTACATCGAACGGTTCCGGGCCAGCGCCACCCGCAGTACCCAAGCCAAAAGTCGCGAAAAACAACTCGATAAAGTCGAACGCATTGATGCCCCCGTTGGCAAAGTCAAAACCCTCAAATTCAAATTTCCCGAAGCCCCTCGCAGTGGACGCGACGTGGTCACGATTGAGGATTTAAGCTATAGCTACAACGGAGAAGACCTCCTCTTTCTCGGTGCTAACTTAGAAATCGAACGGGGCGATCGCATTGCCTTCCTCGGTCCCAACGGCTCCGGGAAATCCACCCTGTTGCGGCTAATTATGGGTATCGAACAACCCATTGATGGCCGAGTTGAACTGGGCAAACATAACGTGATTCCCGGTTACTTTGAACAAAACCAAGCCGAAGCCCTCGACTTAAACCGGAAAGTCATTGACATTATTCATGACGAAGTTCCCACCTGGAAAAACGAAGAAGTCCGCACCCTCCTCGGACAATTCCTCTTTAGTGGCGAAACCGTCTTCAAACCCGTCTCAGCCCTCAGTGGAGGGGAGAAAGCCCGTCTTGCTCTCGCAAAAATGCTGTTGCGTCCCGTGAACTTAATGGTTCTTGATGAACCGACCAATCACTTGGATATTCCAGCCAAAGAAATGTTGGAAAATGCCCTGTTGGACTACGATGGAACCGTTTTGATTGTGTCTCACGATCGCTACTTCATCTCACAAGTCGCCAACAAAATTGTCGAAGTTCACAACGGTGAACTGTTGATGTTTAACGGCAACTACGACTACTACCTAGAGAAAAAAGAAGAAGCCCATCGTAAAGCTGACTTAGAAGCCAAACGGTTAGAACAAGAGCGCAAAGAAAAAGCTAAACGGGAAAAGAAAAAACAAAAACAGCGCGAGAAAAAACTCGCCAAACTGAAATAAATTTCTCGAAAGGCTGCCAACTCACAACACCAGTCAGCGAAAAAAACCTCAAGACTAACCCTTAGCTGAGTCTTGGGGTTCCTTAGGTTCTGACACCGGTTCTGATACCGGTTCTTAGCTTGGGGCGATCGCCCACTCCCCGCCCCCACCAGAGGTCAAATAAGCTAGACTAAACGTAGCATTTTACTCAGCAAGACTCGCTCACTATGACTCGTCAATGGACTTTCACTCGGCAACGCTCGGCTCTTCAGCGTGATCCCGACTCTGGCCCAAAGCCTAAACGTCGTTTCAAGCGTATGACCGCCATCGCCGCCACCTGGGCCGTCATTCAAGCCGTGATTGCCAGTCCAGTTGTCGCCCAAAACGAAAGCAGTGAGTTGTCCTATAGTGAATTTATAGAACGAGTCCGTAGTGGCCAAGTTGAGCGCATCGAACTCGATCCCGCCCTGCAAACGGCCCAAGTCACCCTTCCCGGAGAAGACGAACCCCAGGAAGTTCAGATTTTTGAAGACAACCCGGACTTAATGCGGCTACTGCGCAACAATCCCGACATCGAAGTCGAAATCAACCCCACCCCAGACAATAGCGCCGCCGCCGGGATGCTGGTACAACTGATCATTATTTTCCTCCTCATTGGCGGTCTAATGCTCATCATCCGCCGTTCGAGTCAATCGGGAAATAACGCCCTCAGTTTCGGGAAATCCCGCGCTCGCTTCCATATGGAATCTAAAACTGGCGTTGTCTTCGATGATGTAGCCGGGATTGAGGAAGCCAAAGAAGAACTCCAAGAAGTCGTCACTTTCCTCAAACAGCCCGAAAAGTTCAGCGCCATTGGCGCTCGTATTCCCCGAGGCTTATTATTAGTCGGCGCTCCTGGAACCGGGAAAACTCTCTTAGCGCGGGCGATTTCTGGAGAAGCCGGTGTTCCCTTTTTTAGTATTTCTGGCTCAGAATTTGTCGAGATGTTTGTCGGAGTCGGTGCATCTCGGGTGCGGGATTTGTTCCGCAAAGCCAAAGAAAATGCCCCCTGTCTCATCTTCATCGATGAAATCGACGCCGTGGGTCGTAAGCGGGGAACCGGCATTGGCGGCGGTAACGATGAACGAGAACAAACCCTCAACCAACTGTTGACAGAGATGGATGGCTTTGAGGGCAACAGCGGTGTGATTGTGATTGCAGCCACCAACCGCCCTGATGTCCTCGATTCAGCTCTCTTGCGTCCCGGACGCTTTGACCGTCAGGTGAGTGTGAGTTTGCCAACCTATAATGGACGCTTGGGCATTTTAGAAGTCCATGCTCGCAACAAGAAGTTAGGAGATGACATCTCCTTAGAGAAAATTGCTCGTCGTACACCAGGATTTTCCGGGGCAGATTTAGCGAACTTACTCAATGAAGCGGCGATTCTCACGGCCCGTCGTCGTAAAGCGGCCATTGGCGAATCCGAGATTGAGGATGCCATCGATCGTATCACCATCGGCCTGAAGTTACAGCCTCTCCTCGATAGCAAGAAAAAGCGCATCATCGCCTATCACGAGGTGGGCCATGCCATGTTAATGACCCTGCTGAAAAACTCAGATCCCCTCAATAAAGTCACTATTGTGCCGCGTTCTGGAGGTGTCGGCGGCTTTGCCCAACAAACCTACAGCGAAGATATGGTCGACAGTGGGTTATACACTCGGGCCTGGTTGATTGACCGTATTATTATCACCCTGGGAGGACGGGCCGCTGAACAAGTGGTCTTTGGAGACTCGGAAGTGACCATTGGCGCGGGCAATGACCTGACGGTGGTGTCGACCCTTGCCCGCGAGATGGTGACCCTCTATGGAATGTCGGATCTCGGCCCCGTGGCCTTGGAAAGTCCCAATAATCAGGTGTTTTTGGGTCGGGAGTTGATGCCGAGTTCTGACCATTCTGAGGAGATGGCCACACAGATTGACCGTCATGTGCGATCGCTGGCTCAACGCTGTTATGAGGAAGCCTGTCGGATTCTGCGGGAAAATCGCGTTCTCATGGATTCACTGGTTGAACTCTTAATTGAAAAAGAGGAAATCGACGGCGAGGAGTTCCGACGCATCGTCGCCGAACACGCCGAAGTGCCAGAAACGGAATTGGCCAACACCGTTGAGCCAGTGGCCTCGATTTAGGCAGGAATTAGCCGATTAGCGATCGCGGTGCATGGCCCGTAACACCAACGCCGGATCAACCCAGCGATCGCCATAGCGTAATCCCCAATGGAGATGGGGACCCGTGGTACGTCCACTCATCCCCACTCGTCCAATTCGTGCCGCTGAGGGAACCGATTGACCCTCTACAACTTGGATACCCCCTCGGCGATCAATCAAAGTCCGTCGGCCGAGGTGGGTGTGCACCTGTCCCCCCAGGTGACAATAGATATGCTCCCAATCCCCCGACTCAATCACCAGGCCCACGCCACAGCCACTATCGTTAATCACCTCCACCACCGTTCCCCCCCACCAACTGCGGATATAACTGCCCTGGGGGGCTGCAATATCGAGGCCCGAATGAAATTCATAGCCCCGTCCCCCGGTAGGGGAATGACGGAAACCAAACGGAGAAGTATAGGCTTGGAAGTTCTCCACCGGAAACGATGCCCCCGTCCAGGTTTGGCCCTCTAGGTTGGTGGCCATAGCCTGGGGCCGCCCGTTCAGGAGAACCACCAAACAGAGCGTCATGATGGCAATTCCCCAGAGGCGATCGGGCCAACTAAGCCGTTTTAAGGATTTAAGCTTTAAGGTCAGTTTCACAGGTTCCCCCCATCGCCGATGACGATGTTTTGCAAAAGTAGTTGAAAAAATTGTAAAGAGTTCGGGGCCAATTGCAACGATCGCCCTGTTCCCGATTCCCTGCACCGCACTGAGCCTGTCGAAGTGTTCCCTGCACCGCACTGAGCCTGTCGAAGTGTTCCCTGTTCCCTGTTCCCTGTTCCCTGTTCCCTGTTCCCTGTTCCCTGTTCCCTGTTCCCTGTTCCCTGTTCCCTGTTCCCTGTTCCCTGTTCCCT
>LJZT01000147.1 GCA_001314905.1 Phormidium sp. OSCR | reverse complement strand
TTCCGGTTGCTAACGGCATTTCGACAATGGTTCCGTCGTAGAGTTCGTATTTGCAGGCGGAATCTTGGGGATACCAGTCCACAAATTCATCGAAGGAGATGGGTTTTGTAATGGTTTGAATCATATCGCAAGGGTTGGTTTAGATAGAACAAAAAATAGAGGAGAACCCACCCCGCCCTCCGGGCACCCCTCCCAAGAGGGGATAACAGGCAACAGGTAGTCGGCAACAGGTAGGGGATTGTCTCCGAACTCAGAGTGTCTATCAGACAATCTTTGATTGCTAGAGTTGTTCTGAACTTGTGGATTCACGTGAATCCAGGATAGCAAAAACCAGGGCGACCCCTCAGACGGAGACACCCGATTTCTTCGAGAAATCGAGTGTCTGAATCTTGAAGCGGGGTTGTCGGAGATTCTCTCACCGACCCTGAATCCTAAATTCGTCTCACGAACCTGGGGTCTATCAGGGAACTTGAGTTAAGGCTGTGCTGGACTCAAATCTCGCAAATGCCCAGTTTTTCGAGGGTTTGGGGGGGGCTGAAGGGTCGATATTTTGGACAGTGGATACAAGTCGAGTAACCTATCACATTGCCATTTTTTTCGATTTTGAGGCAGTTGTCAACCCCTGAGGGGAGATTTTTGGCGGGTTTCTGGAAAATTTGGACTCAACCTGAGTCTTTAAAGGGTAAATGGGTTTGATGGGATATAAAATCTATAAATTTTGTTTTTTTTGGCATATAAATTTATAAATTTAAATCCTAAAACTCTCTCTGCATGGGGATTTTACGGGTATAAGTCTAAGCCTTTGCTCAAACTTCAAAAGATACAATTTAAACGATTCAAACTATTAATCAAGCCTTGTTTTGCCGCGTAAGCAGGGGAGTTGCGGGTTGAGGTCATCTCCCCCGGCGACGGCCAATGGGAGAGAGGAAGGGAGATAGCGAAATTGCCATTTTGCATGGGGGTATTTCCAATGAGTGGGCAAATGTCAGGAAATCTGGATGAAGTTTTGTAACAGAGAGCATCAGTCGGAGGGGGTTGTCTGGGATTCCAACCGTTGGCGTTTGGCTTCTAACCCAATGAGGAGACGAATCCCTAAGACTCGGGTTCACTGTCTATCGTCACATCCTGCAATTCCTCGTCAAAACGGACATAGAGGAGATTGGGGCGACAGCAGACTTGGCAATCTTCGACGTAGGATTGTTGCGCCCCGGCACTCCAATCGACGAAGGTGCTGTTTTCCTCGCCACAATAGGCGCAGCTGTAGGTTGCGGTGTTTTGCATGGGGTGTCTCTGGGATCAGTTCGAGTTGGCCTGGCGTTCACATTCGCGTTTTGTTACCTCATGGCGATAGCGAAACATATCCCGGAGCCGATCGCCGACAAACCATCCCAGCAACGGTTCCGAGAGCGGCGACAGGGGGATTTCATAGGTAATACTGTCCGTGAGGCGGGTTTGGCCGTTCTCCTCACTGAATTGGTGGCGATGTTGCCAATAGTCCATGGGGCCGTCGAGTTGTTCGTCGGTGAAGAGATAGGGGCGATCGCACTCCGTATGACGAGCCAACCAGGTGACGGGAAACGGCCCGAGATAAATTTTAAACTCCGTCATCGCCCCCACATCCAAGCCGCCTTCCCGTCGCACCACTTCAACCGGTTGCCAAGGGGGAGTTAGAATTTGCAGAATATCGGCCCGTTCGTGAAACTGCCAAACCGTTTCAATCGCTGCGTCAATTTGGCTCGAATAGGTAAATGTCAGCATAACTCCCCCAGATTGTCCCTCTCATCCTACCGCGATCGCCCCCATGACTCAATCCACCCGTTCCTGGCGAGACTCCCTACTTCTCTATCTCCTCCTCAGCCTCATCGCCGTGATCATGCTCTTTCCCCTGCTTTGGCTATTGAGTACCGCCCTAAAATCTCCCCAAGAAAACCTCTTTCAACTTCCACCGCAATGGATTCCCCAACATCCCACTTTAGAGAATTTCAGCACGGTCTGGAACAGTCAACCCTTTGGCCGCTATCTTTTTAATAGTAGTTTTGTTGCCATCTGCACCGTCGTCTGCAATCTCCTTTTTTGTTCCCTCGCCGCCTATCCCCTCGCCCGATTAGAATTTCGCGGGCGAAGGGTGATTTTTGCCAGTATCTTGGCTACCCTCGCCATTCCCTTTCAAATCATTATGGTTCCCCTCTATGTCTTAACGGTTCAATTGCGCTTAAACAACACCTATTTAGGGATTATGTTTCCCTATTTAGCGGGCGCGTTTGGTATCTTTCTCCTCCGTCAAGCCTTCGCCGCTGTTCCCAAGGAACTCGAAGAAGCCGCCCGCATGGATGGCTGTTCTGAATTGGGAATTTGGGGTCGAATTATGCTTCCGGCGATTCGCCCCGCCCTCGTCACATTGGCAATTTTTACGTTTATTGGTTCTTGGAGTGATTTTCTCTGGCCATTGATTGTTTTAGACCGTCCAGAACTTTATACGTTACCTCTCGGGGTTGCTCAATTGTCTGGGGCGTTTTCCCTCGATTGGCGACTGATTTCGGCTGGGGCAATTCTCTCGATTGTTCCGGTTTTAGTTCTCTTTGTTTTGGTTCAGCGTTATGTGATTTCTAGTCATGCCAGTAGTGGAATCAAAGGATGATATAATCTCAGCTTAGTGCGTTGTTGCAAGTTATTATTGAGGAATAAAATTCCAGAATTGGTAATATCGGAAGATAGCGCACCACTCGCAGTACGTCCCTACTTTTGTCCTATTCCCTTCCCCTCCTGGGAGGGGCCAGGGGTGGGTTATCCCTGTTCCCTGTTCCCTTTTGCCTTTTGCCTTTTGCCTTTTGCCTTCTTGTCCCCTGTTTTTTGTCCTATTCAGACCAACTTTTGCTATATCAACAGTTGAAGCCGAATTTAGATAAGGCCCTAATACTCTTGCCCAAACTGCAAGAGTGTGTCGGGGAATTTCTCAGGCGGTTAGAGATGTGGAGTGAGGGCTAAGCGGGCGGTTCCATAAGCCGCTTCCGTTTCTTGAGACGGGATGACTCGAACCCCGAGGCGGGCTTGTCGGAGTTGTTGCCAAGCCGCATTGTTCGCGCCACCGCCAGCGGTGTACACTCGCTGGAGAGGTGTTGCCCCGAGTTCCCCTAAACGCTGATAGCCCTGGGCTTCAATCCGGGCCATACTGTCGAGAAGTCCGTGGAGAAAAGCTAAAGAATCGTCAGGTTTGGGGTCCAACTTTGGGGGATAATTGGGGTCGTTGATGGGGAAGCGTTCCCCCGGTTGGGTGAGTGGATAGTATTGCAGAGGACTGGGGGTGGTGGGGAGGCGATCGCTCAACTCCTGTAACTCCTGATTGCTGAAAAATTGCTGCAACACCGCCCCCCCAGTATTCGACGCACCCCCCGTTAACCACAACGCTCCTAAACGATGGCTATAAACCCCATAGCGACCATCATCGACTCGTTGACGACTGAGGAGTTTTAAAACTAAGGTTGACCCAAGAGATGTAACCGCATCTCCCGGCTGCTTCGCCCCACTAGCGAGGAAGGCGGCGATACTATCGGTTGTTCCGGCGTGAACCTGACAGTCGGGGGGAAGCTGAAATCGTTGCGAGATGGCTGAAGTGATGGGTGCGATCGCCTCCCCTGGGGCTACCACCCGAGGAAGTCGGGGACTATCTTGAGGAATCCAATCAGGATAGACAAGAGATTCGGGATCATAGCCGAGTTTCAGAGTGTTGTGATAATCGCTAATCCCGAGTTGGCCATGGAGTCGGAAACTTAGCCAGTCGGCTTGATGGACAAAATAGCTGTTCGCCGCCGGGGAATACACCTGACGCATCCAGATGAGTTTACTAAAACTGGAGGTACTGCTAGCCGCCGGATGACGGGGCGAAACTCGCTGTTGGACCTCCGGGGCAACGGACATAGCCCGAGAGTCGTTGTACAGTAGGATATCGGAGATGGGATCTCCCTGCTGATTACAAAGAAATACCGTTCCTGACGTTCCATTGAGGGCGATCGCCGCCATCTGTTGCCGAAATCCCTCAGGAATGCCATCTAAAACCGTCACCAAAGCCCCCCACCAGGCTGCGGGCGTTTGCTGTTCCAACGCCACTCGTTGCGTCCAAACAGGAGTTGTAGCGGTATCAATCAGAATCCCCCGTACCCCCGATGTACCAAAATCAAGGCCAAGTGCATATCCCATCCTGAAATTTCCTCAATTTCCTCACTCAATCAAGATTCTGTGGATTTGACGATCGCCATCTGTACCTACAACGGCGAAACCCGCCTACCGCGAGTTCTCGATCACCTCTGTGACTGTGATCAACACACCCCCGAGTCCATATCTTGGGAACTCCTCATTATCGACAATTGCAGTACCGACGCCACCGCCGACGTGGCGAGAGGCTACTGCGATCGCCTTCCCTTGCGAATTGTCCCAGAACGCCAACCGGGCCTAGCTTTTGCCCGCCAACGGGCGATCGAAGCCGCCCAAGGAGAACTCGTCGGCTTCCTCGATGACGACAACCTTCCCAATAACGATTGGATTCATCAAGCCGTCGCCTTCGGCCAACAGCATCCCCAAATCGGGGCTTACGGAAGTCGCATTCTCCCCGACTATAGTATCGAACCCCCGCCCAACTTCGATCGCATCGCCCCATTTCTGGCCATCACCGATCGCGGTAGCGAACCTCGACGCTACCCCCCCGAAAAACGACTTCTTCCCCCAGGGGCGGGATTAGTCGTCCGTCGCCAAGCCTGGTTAACCTCCGTTCCCCAACGATTAACCCTAGTTGGCCGAACCACGAATCTCGCCCTAGCCTCAGAAGACTTAGAAGCCTTAGTTTACCTACAACGCAACGGTTGGGACATCTGGTACGCCCCCGAGTTACAAGTCCATCACCTCATCCCCCCCTGGCGACTCCAAGCCGATTATCTCTACAGGCTAATGCGGGGAATTGGCCTAAGTCGCTACCGAACCCGGATGTTAAGTTTTTCGCCCCTACTGCGTCCCCTAGCCCTACTCGCCTATAGTCTCAACGATACCCGTCGCATCTTGCGTCATCTGTTGCGATATCGAACCCAGTTGCGAGAAGATATCGTCGCCCAAGCCGAACTTCGTTTCTACATCGCCTGTCTCACCAGTCCCGTCTTTTTCTGGAAACAACAACACCAAGCCCACAACTCCCCCAACAGCAACAAAACCGAAACAGGGCAACCCTAAAGGTACTACATTTTGTCTTCCTATCTCCTGCTATCTCAGGCGGGGTAGGTTCTCCCTATTTCCTATTCCCTATTCCCTCTTCATTATTCATTATTCACTATTCACTATTCACTATTCACTATCCCCTATTCTCCTCTTTCAAACCAATCAATAGCCGCCCTAATCGCATCATCGAGGTCTGACTGAGGTAAGCCCAAATCTCGTACCGCTTTCGCCGCATCGTAATACATCGGTTCAGCGGACATTCTCACCCCATCGAGGGGAACCGAGGGGGACTTGCCCAGTTTAGCTAAGACGACTTCATCAACCCAGGCCACCGCCAGAGGTAGCCAGAGGGGAACCGTATAGCGGGGGGCGTTTAAACCGGTGTGATGAGCCAGTTTATCTAAAAAGGCTTTGAGGCTGAGATTTTGATGGCCCAAAATGTAGCGTTCTCCGGTTTGACCTCGTTCCAAAGCCAAAACATGACCTCGGGCCACATCGCGCACATCGATAAAGTTTAAGCCGGTGTTAACATAGGCGGGCATCCGTCGTTGCAGAAAGCGTAGGATAATCTCTCCCGTGGGCGTAGGTTTGATGTCTCGCGGGCCGATGGGGGTACTGGGGTTGACGATGACGATATCCTGTCCTCCCTTGATGGCGTGATAGGCTTCTTGTTCAGCCCAGTATTTGGACTGTTTATAGGCGCTAATCAGACCCTGGGGAGGACTTTGATAGGTTTCTGTAGCGAGTTGTCCGTGGGGTTTAACGCCAATAGCGGCCACGGAACTGGTGTAGACAATTCGTTCGACGCCAGCGGTTTGGGCCGCTTGTAACACCTGACGGGTTCCGAGGACATTCACCTGATGCAGACGATCGCGATCGCGTCGCCAGAGAGAATAATGGGCCGCCACATGACACACCGCATCACAACCGGCCATCAGTTGTCCTAACTCGGGGCTGTTGACATCTCCGATGACTTGCTCAACATCCAACCCCACTAAATTGTCTAAACGACTTTGGGGACGAACCAAGGCGCGAACTCGATAGTTAGATGCTAGGAGCGATCGCACCACATGGGACCCAATAAATCCCGTTCCTCCCGTTACAAAAACTTGTCTTCCCACGGCCCTCTCCTCCAACAGACTGACTAGCTTGACCCTGCAACCCTTGATCCTAGGGCGAGGTGGGCCGATTCGGGTAGCTTGAAGCCTCTTAAAGCCTCTCAAGGGTCACGAACGTGGCAGAATAGAAGCGTAAATACCTAGTGACGTGCGACACCTCGACCTTGCTGACCTTACTGCAACAGATTGCCCAAATGATTAAGAACTGGTGGTCGGAGTTTACCCTTCAGACCAAACTCATGGCGGCGGCGACCCTCGTCGTATCCTTGATTGTGAGCGGTTTGACGTTTTGGGCAACCAACACAATTCAGCAGGATGCACGGCTTAATGATACCCGCTTCGGACGCGATTTGGGGCTGCTGCTGGCGGCTAACGTCACCCAACTGATCGCCGAAGATAATAAAACGGAACTGGCCCGATTTAGTAATCAGTTCTATAGCCGGACATCTAGTGTTCGCTATATTCTCTACGCTGACGACGATGGACAAATCTTCTTCGGGATTCCCTATTCCGAGGCGACGGTTCAGAACTCCCTCCAGATTCAACGACGCATCCAACTTCCTGAAGGAGTCGGCCACTCGGAACAGCCCTTTGTCCGTCAACATAATACACCCAATGGGCAAGTAACTGATGTGTTTGTGCCTCTCGTTCAGGGCGATCGCCATTTAGGGATTATGGCCGTCGGCATTAACCCCAACCCCACCGTCGTCACTTCCTCAGGCTTGACTCGTGATGTCACCATCGCCGTGTTTGTCTCGATTTGGGTGATGGTGATTCTCGGGGCGGTGTTCAACGCCCTCACCATTACCCGCCCCATCAAGGAACTCCTCGTCGGGGTGAAAAACATCGCCTCGGGCGACTTTCGCCAACGGGTTGATTTACCCTTCGGCGGCGAGTTAGGGGAACTCATCGAGAGTTTTAACGAGATGGCTGAACGTCTCGAACGCTATGAAGAACAAAATATCGAAGAACTCACCGCCGAAAAAGCTAAACTCGAAACCCTCGTCTCCACCATTGCCGATGGAGCCGTCTTGTTGGACAATCAAATGAACGTGGTGTTAGTCAATCCCACCGCCCGCCGCATCTTTGGCTGGGATGACCAAACTCTCATTGGAACCAATGTTCTCCACGCCTTCCCCGCTGCAATTCAAGTGGAATTAACGCGACCACTGTATCAGATGGCGAAGGGGGAACGCGATAGTGGTGAGTTTCGCATCTCGATTAGTGAACCCACCCAACGCATGATTCGTATTTTAGTGACGACGGTGTTGGATCGCGAACGAGAAAACGTTAAAGGAATTGCTATTACCGTTCAAGATATCACCCGAGAAGTTGAGTTGAATGAGGCAAAAAGTCAGTTTATTAGTAACATTTCTCACGAACTCAGAACACCTTTATTTAATATCAAATCCTTTATTGAGACGCTCCATGAATATGGTGATGATTTGAGCGATCGCGAACGGCGTGAGTTCCTCGAAACCGCCAACCACGAAACCGATCGACTCACCCGTCTCGTCAACGATGTTCTCGACTTATCCCGCCTCGAATCCTGCCGAATTTACCGTCTCGAACCCATAGATATTCTACAACCCATTGAACAAACCCTACGAACCTATCAGTTGAATGCTAGGGATAAAGAAATTGAACTCAAGCAAGAGGTCGATGATTCACTCCCCTCGGTTCTCGGTCATTATGACTTGCTTTTACAAGTGTTCGCCAACTTGGTCGGTAATGCTTTAAAATTCACTGAAGCTGGTGGAAAAGTGATTGTCCGAGCCTATCTTCTCTCCACCGTTGCCCCCCAAGAGCATCACCTGATGGAAGCAGAAACCCGCTATGTACGCGTGGAAGTTGCCGATACCGGAATTGGTATTGGTGAAGAAGATCGAGAGGCAATTTTTGACCGGTTCTTCCGAGTTGAAAACCGGGTTCATACCCTCGAAGGAACAGGATTAGGTCTATCGATTGTTCGCAACATCATCGACAAACACCATACCAATGTCAATTTAGTCAGTGAAGTGGGAGTGGGGACAACCTTCTGGTTCGATTTAGCCGTCGCCGAGGAGTCAACTCAACCCGGCAGCATTCCCATTGATGCAACCCCCCAATTGACAGCCAATCACGAGTCATGAAGCCTCCAACCCTGAATGGCTAATTGGCTAAGGCTAGAATCAGACTAATGGCTAGAAGACCCAGAACACCGACTAGGGTTGGGTTACGGCGATACCAGGGTGCTGGCTGACGCCGAGGCGGTGGCGTGAGAATCGGCTCGTCGATGTTCTGGTAGAGGGTACAGGTTTGGGCGTAAGGCCGTTTGGGAAAGTTGCAACTATCATCGAGGTGATAGGTACAGGTCAAACACAGCGGTTCCTCGGGATTGGCTCGATAGAGGGGAATCCCCGGATGACCAAAGGCTTTGAGTTGATAGCCACAATGGGGACAAGAGACATCATCATGGCGTACGGGTTGCTGGCATCGAGGACACGAAGACATAGAGACGATGGATGTTGGGCTGTATTCTCATGCTATAGCAAAAATTGGTCTGAATAGGACAAAAAAACTTGGGAAAAGAAGGCAAGAGGCAAGAGGCAAGAGGCATAACCCACCCCGCCCTCCGGGCACCCCTCCCAGGAGGGGAAGAAAAGACGTAGGGGCGTACCCTTGTGGTCGCCCGAGGTAGCAGATTATCTTCCAACTCAGAGTATCCTTGCTGAGTGTCAATCAGGCAATCTTCGATTGCTAT
>LJZT01000003.1 GCA_001314905.1 Phormidium sp. OSCR | reverse complement strand
GGCGAAGCTTATGCTACTCATTTACAACTACATCTTAGGTAGGTATATTAAACCGGTGAATACTGTTTTTGTCAATCTAAGAGGTCTATGATGACATCATCATGACATCAGTTTGGCAATGGCCCCCACGTTCTGGCTGAGAACAGTCGCCGCTTCATCTAGGTCAGCGTCACGGGTGAATTTCCCTAAGCCGATGCGTAGGGACCCTTCAATGGCCTCCTCAGACAGACCGATCGCGCGCAGGACATGGGAGGGGGTTTCCACGCCGGAGGTGCAGGCAGACCCGGTGGAGATGGCCAGGCGATCGCGCACTCGGGCGATAATGGCACTGTTGGGAATCCCAGGGATGGAGATATGCAGGTTTCCGGCTAGGCGATGGTTGAGGTCGCCGTTGACCTGTAACTGGGGAATCTTGGCTTGTAGGTGGGATTGGAGGCGATCGCGTTGATGTGCAATGCGGGATTCGTCGGCCTGCATTTCCAGAGTCCGCAGCCGGGCCGCTTCCCCTAAAGCGACAATCCCCGGTAGATTGAGGGTTCCCGGTCGTCGTCCCTGTTGCTGGCCGCCGCCGTAGATGAGGGGAGTTAGGGGGGTTTCGGGACGAACCACTAAGGCCCCACAGCCTTGGGGTGCGTAGAATTTATGACCCGAAACTGTGAGAAAGGTGATTCCCCAGTCGCGAAATTGGAAGGGGAGTTTTCCAACAGCTTGGGAGGCATCGCAGAGATAAGGGACTCCGTAGGTTTGAGCAATTTTGGCGATCGCCTCCACGGGATAGATAGTGCCGATTTCATTGTTGGCGGCCATGACGCAGAGGAGGTCGATTCCCTGACGACAGTGGTGTTCGATGTCGTCGAGGTGGAGTTGTCCGGTGGCGGTGGGGGTGAGATAGTGGAGTTGCGCCTGTCCCCGTTTGGCGATCGCCTCGCAGGTGTCGAGAACGGCTTTATGTTCGAGGGGGTTGAGGAGGATGCGTCGGGGACGGTCTCCTAAAACCCCTTGCAGGACGAGGTTAATGCTTTCCGTGGCCCCGGAGGTAAAGAGAATATCTCGGGGAGATGCACCGAGGAGGGTCGCCAGATGGGTTTTGGCGGTTTTGACTTGTGCAGCCGCGCGATCGCCGTAGGGATGGTCAATGCTACTGGCGTTCCCGAAGTGGTGGGTGAGGGTTTCGGTCATCACCTCAATGACGCGGCGATCGACGGGGGTGGTAGCGTGGTAGTCGAGGTAGATGGGAGGCATCGGTAGGGGGTAAGCTAGACGGGTTAGGGGTCAATCATCCTTGAGAGCTAGGTCAGGTCATGGATAAACAACAGGTTCTGGCGTTAGTTGATTGTCATCGCGATCGCCTGGAGGAGTTTGGTGTAAAAGCCTTGTTTCTCTTTGGTTCTGTGGCGCGAGATGAGGCGACGGCGGAGAGTGATGTCGATATTTTGGTTGAGTTTCATCATCCTGTGGGGTTATTCACGTTGCTGCGCCTGGAGTCATTTTTAGAGGAGCTTTTTGGCTGTTCGGTTGATGTGGGAACACCAAATTCACTGCGACCTTATGTTCGGGATTCGGTATTGAAGGAGGCGATTCGTGCCATCTAGGAGTTTTTTAAGACGACTTCAAGATGTCGTCGCTGAAATTGAGGTCATAGAAAGCATCACTCAGGGTTTAAACTACCAACAATTTTCGGATAATCCTCAGGTTTTGCGTGCTACTTTGTATAGCATTGCTGTAATTGGTGAAGCAATCTCAAGTGTGATTGATGATTTAGAAGCACTCGATTCAAGCATTCCTTGGTTTCAAATTCGAGGACTCCGCAATCGTGTTATTCATGAATATTTTCAAGTTGATACTGAGGTAATTTGGGAGACGCTACATTCAGATTTACCAATCCTAAAAAAATCTCTGACAGATATTTTAGAATCTTATCCATAACCTCTGAGAAGGGGTTTAAGAGAATATTGAGGGATTCGTTAATATCCTAAATGTTGATATCATCTAAAGGTTGAAGATTCTTGTTCACATCAGGAAACTCATCCTCAATCCTGGAAAAACTCTTGAGTAAAGACAGTAAAGAGATATCAGAAGACATCTCAGACCTATTTTCAATTATCGATTTTTGGTCTTTTTGCGCCATGGTAAAACTCATAACATAATAAACGTCATAAACTAACCTTCTCCTATTTTACCTCAGCTTCAATCAATTCGCCAAACCCTCTAAATTCATCATCTAAGTAATAGAGCGAGTTACGAATAGCCTGACGCAGTTTAAGGGCTGGTTTCAAACAATCTCGGTCATAATCCATGACCGTCAACGATAGATGGGGATAGAGAATTTTGAGAAACCCCGCCGCTGATTTACAAATGGCATTTTGGTCACGAATGTTTGCGGTTTTGTTGAACTGGGTATGTTGCTGAGCATAGGCATAGAAGCGATTATCATAGCGGAGGGATAAGAGTGCTTCGCCAAAAAAGTCCATCTTTAAGCCAACCTGGAAGGCTATCATATCCTGTTGAAATTTGGGAATTTCCCAACCTGGGATAATTCCTGCAATCCGGTCTAAAAAGGCGGTTTCAGTAAAAAAGTCAGGTAAATCGCTGATTAAGTTATGCTCGTTTCGGGGACGTAACTGCTCATCCAGTTGAATGTTGGCTAACATCACTAAGGAACAATCACTAGAAATATCGGCAAATCCTGAGCGATTATAACGACCATTGGCGAGATAGTTTTTGAGCGGACCAATCACTTCGTCGGGATTATCAAACGTCAAACTTTGGACTTCATCGAGAACCACAACTTCATGGCGTCCCAAGAGTCCCACTTCCTTGGTTCGTCCGTTAATGAAGAGTTGTGCTGGGGTGACTTTGCCGCCACTGATTAGGGCGACTTTACTGTTGATATTCTCAAAAATAAAACTCTTTCCCGTTCCCTTGGGAGCCAGTTCCATAATATGGTGGTTGGGTTCAACTAAGGGAAGTAAACGAGCCAACATCCAGGTTTTCGCCTCATCGGTGTAGCCAAGATGCTCAGGGTTTGCCCCCATGGAACAGAGCATTAAGTCTCGCCATTGTAGGATATTAAACTTGACGCGACAGTTGGCATAAAGGTCTAGGTCAACGCTGGAACATTGGAAGGGTTCAAAATCAATGACTTCTACGGGTTGGTCTGGTCGTCCGGCGAGGGTGATTTTTCCCCAAACTCCATTGCGGAGTAGGAGTTTGTTGCGTTCGATGAGGTCGATGGGAATGGGACAGTTTTCTAGGCTGAGGACCGGAATGCTGGCGACGGGGTCTGGGTCGAGGCTTCCATCTCGTTGTAGTTTGACCCGGACTTGCATTAAGGCGATGAGTTTGTGCGTCTTTCCCTGAGACAGGTCAAACATAATTGGGTTTTTGTCGTCTTTGCGGGGAAAGGCTTTGGCGACAAATCCATTCAGTTGAGTTCGTTCTTCGGGAGTTAGGGGGCCGGAACCAGGGACGATTTTGTCTAAGAGCCATTCGGCGACAAAGCTGGGGACTCCGGCGGCGGTGAGTCCACTGGAGGGGAGCCGCTGTTTGTCGATACAGAGGGGTCCGAAGACGTCGCGGATGAGTGCGTTGGGATAGTCGATGAGGTTAGATGAAGTCATCAAGGTTGAGGTTGCTGCTAAACAGTTGTTTAATCTCTAGGGTTGCGTTGGGGTTGAGGTCGGCGGTTCCGGGTTCGACTCCAGCATACTGAAAGGTTAGGGTTCCCGAGAGGGGGAGGGATGAGTTGGAGGCGTTGGGGGGAAGTTGGGGACAGGTGGGAAGGGTTAGGGGGAGGGTTTGCTGACTGTTGGGGGGAATGGATTGGCTCAGGGGTTGGCCCTGTTGGAAGTGGGGAAGTTGGTCGATGGTGAGAATGAGGTCGGTGAGGGGAACGGGGTTGGGATTGTGGATGCTCAGTTGCAGTTGTCCGGGTTTGTTGGCTTCTCCTGAACCGCTACAGTTGAGGAGGATGGGGGAACGCTGAACTTGACGACTGAGGACGGTATAGCCAATCACCACTTCTTCGGGAAAGAGTCCACCGTGGGAGCCGATGACGGTTTGGTCTTGGCTGTAGCTGAAACTGGTTAGGGTTGAGGCGTCTTTGACGATGCTGATGTCGTGGGGGAGGTCGAAGTCATTGCGATTTAGGACGACAAAGTTGGGATGGTCGGCCACTCCTTTGGCGGTTCGTCCCTGGGGGGTAAGGTCGGAGGGACAGGTAATCCCTTGGCTGGAGGCTCCGAGAAGTTGGCCGTGGTCGCTGGAGATGACGATTTTGAGGCGATCGCGTTCGGGGTGTTTGTTGAGATAAAAGTGGATGCGATCGCAGATTCCTTGCAGAACCCGAGGTCGATCCGTGTGATAGAGCATTTCCCAGTCCCTTTTCTCGTGATAGAGTTTATCGAGCTGGGTGGTGTCCCAGCAGTACAGGGGTTGGCGATCGCCTTCGATGTCCCGTTTCAGTTGGGACTCTTGGGAGTCGGTGTAGCGTTTCCCGAGTCCGACTTTGGCGAAGGCCTTATTCATATTGGTTTCCCAAACCTCGGAGCGGGGGGTTTGTTGTGCGTAGAGTCCCCATTTGGCGAATTCGGTGGTGGTGGGGAGCAGACTGAAGCGGGGTTGATGTTGCTCAACGGCTAGGTCTTTGTCTTGGAGATAGCCGATTAAGGCTTGTTGGTCTAACCAGCCTAGGCCATCGACCACCACCCAAAGGACGGGATGGGTTTTGCAGAGGTCTTGTACGACATGGGTGGCGTTGTAGTTGAGGGGGGAGTCGGCCACGGGAATGGCTTTGAGGCGGGGATAGTGTTGGTGAATCCAGTCCACAAAGCTGATGGCCAGGCGATCGCTGATGCGGTCTTGGGAGACTGTCTGACTGGCGGTGGTTTCCCAGCGGCGAAAGGGGAGATACTGCTGAGTGGCCCAGGTTAAGGCTTCGTCAACGCTGGCGTTTTGGGGGAGGGGCTGGGGTTGCTGAGGCGGGTGTTGGGAGTCTAGGGATTCGCGTTGGTCAGGACGCAGATGGGGTTTGATTTTCTGATGGCGTTCTGCGGTGAGGTATTCGCCATGACGGTCTTGGACAACTAGGCGATGACAGAGGCCGGCAATACGAGCAAATCCCGGTTGCTGGGAGGGGGAGAGGTTGTCGAGAATGGCTCCCTGGCTGCGGTTGAGTTGATTTTGCCAATGGTCATCAAACTCGGCGGCGATGATGGGGGGAATGTCTCTGGGATAGGACTCCAGTTTGGGAATGGCGGGTGGGATGAGTCCCAGCCATTGACGCAACAGTTGCAGTTTGTCGGGAGTTTGGTAATAGTCCCCGAGGGGATGGGAACGGTGATGATGTCGCCAAGCGTCTTCGAGGATGGCGTAGTCTGGGGGAACGGTGAGGGTGAGCCAGGTGGCGAGATGGTCATGGGAGGGGTCGGCCAGCCAGAAGTCTGGGTCACTATGGCTGACTTCGGCGAGAACGGCGGCGAGGGGGGTGTTGGGGTAGCGGTTGAGATGTTCGGCGAGGGGGAGACATTGGTGTTCGGTCCAATCGTTGGGGAGGGTGAGGGGGTTGAGTAGGGTCTGGAGGCGATCGCGGGGAGATTGGAGGATTTGGCTTTCGGCTTGGCGATTCCAGGCGTTGAGCCAGGTTTTGGTCCAGTTACAGAGCGATTTGCCACGAATCCACAGGCGATCGCCGCTGACTCCCACCTGTTGCAACCATTCGACTTCGGTGGTGACGAGGTGGTAGCCGTCACCAACGGGATAGAGTCCACTGGGGTCGAGGATATAGGTGGGTTGGCGAGGGTCGTCAGTCATGGGAGAGATAGGCTTTTAGGTGTTCGTAGAGGGTTTGACGTTGGACGCGGGGGAGTTGTTGGAACAGGACTTTGATTTGATTGGCGGTGTCTTTGTCTTGTTCCCGTTGACATTCCTGTTGCAGTTGGCTGAGGGTGGTTTGAGCCTCGGGGGTGAGATTGGGGTCATGCTGGGAGCGTTCTCGTTGTAGGCGATCGCGAACCTGGGTGACGATCGCCAGTTTTTCGGAGTTGTCGGGGGTTTGGTAAATCTGCTGAAATTGCTGTTGCAGGTCATTGAGCCAGTTTTGAGCCTGCTGTTGATAGGTTTGGCGTTGTTGGTTGAGGTCGTTTGTCCATTGCTCAAGTTGGGGTTGGAAGCGATGGGGGTTGTGTAGCTGTTGGGGGAGTTGTTGGAGGCGATCGCTCAGGGAGTTGAGGTCTTGGCTGGAGTGCGATCGCCGTTTGTCGGCTTCAAAGGCTGCGATGGTCTCGATGTCTTGTTGTAGGCTCTCAAACCGGGGGAGGTGTTGTTGGTAGGGGTCCCACTGGCTAGAGTGTTGGAGTAGTACCTCCAGTTTGTCGTAGTTGGATTTGACTTGGTTGAACTCTGAGCGGGTGGTGAGACTATCGAGGCGATCGCCAATCTGGTTCAGTTGTTGGCGATAGTCTTGAATTTGACTGTCAAGTTGCTCCTGAACGCGGTTGAAATCTGGCTCTAGGGAGTTGTCCTGAAGTTGCGATCGCAGTTCCTGAAGTTGTTGGAGTCGGGATTCGCACTCAGCTAGGGGAAGATTGGGGGAGGGAGCCAATTGCTGAATCTGTTGTCGCCGAGCCGCTTCGGCTTCAGCCTGTTGTTGTTGCGAGCTTTCTTGGGTTTCAGCGTCTAGGAGTTTGCGATCGAGTTGTGTTTGTAAGTGCTGCAAGCGAGTTTTAGAGTCGGGGTCTGTGAACCGACTTTCTTCCCGCGCGATCGCCTTGCTCATTTCCAGGATTTGCTGACGGGTTTTAGGGTTGGCGGCGTCTTGTTCCCAGTCCTGGAGTTGTTGCAGCAGTTGGGAGCGAGACTGCTCAAGGGTCTGAATGGTCTCGGTGACGCGATCGTGAATCTCTTGACTCGGGGGAGCTTCAGCGGTGAGAGACTCGATCGCAGTTTGAACTTCATCGTAGTCCGCTTGACTAGAGGTTTCGCTCAGTTTGGCGAACTGGCTGTTGATTTGCTGGAGGATGTCCGCCACCTGTTGACGAGTCTGAAGTTGCGATCGCACCGATTCAACCCGTTGACTAGCATAGTTAAGGGTTTGGCCGAATCGTTCTAAATCGGGAATCGTCGCCAGTTGTTCTTGTAAACCTGCCAGTCTTGTCTGATAAGCGTCGCAAGCTTCCTCATTGTTGAGACGATCCGCCTCTTCGCTAAAGCTGAGGATCTGCTCCTCCAGTTGGCTTTGAACCCTCTGTTTGACTTGTTCATGTAACTCCCGTTGTTTGGGAGAGGGACTGACGGAAATGCGATCAATACGAATTGCGGGGGGAATGGTTTTGACCTGGGGATAGTGTTCGATTAACTGTTCCAGGGACAGGGGTTGCGGTAAGGACTGGACGTGATCGATGGGAGCGAACCAGTTGTCGATGTCCTTGACAGAAGCCGCAACGGGTTGGCGATCGCGTTTCACCTGCTCGGCTTCGGCTTTGATAATGTCGGAACTGCCCAGAAATTCCTCAACTTGTTTAAGATAGGCGCAAGCCTCATCGTAGGGAATCGGCGAACTGTCTGGGAGTTCAGGAGGTGCAAGGCGTTGACGACGAATCAGTTGAGCGGTTTGTTTAACAATCCAAACATTAATAAAGTTGTCAATTTTTTCAAACAGGTTGCTCGAACCCCAATCGGTTAAGGGTTGAGACACCACAGGAAAGCTATCTGACTTACGTTTAGGAATGGCGGTGGTTCCTTTCAGGACTACCTCTGTCCGATGATAGGCCAGCCAACTACAGAGTAACACCGTAAAGGTCAGTTCATTGTAGCCATAGGGGGGAGCGGACAGAGTTTTCCACAGTTGTTTCAGGGCAACAGTTTTGGAGGGACAGTGACTAATATCCGTAGCTTGGCTAATCTCATCCCAAGCCGCTTTAACTCGCTTATTTCGAGGAATATGAACCTGATACTTTTGTCGTTCTATCCGGAAGATTCCCCAGACTTTGCAAAATACATTGTCAATGGTGGTTTGGTAGAACTGATTATGAGGTAAGTTTGAGGGAGTAAACTTATTTTGAAATAACTTTTCAGCAATAACACGAACGATTTGGCGTCCCGTGTTGTGCTGCGATCGCAGTTTGTCCACATTACCCACAGAAGCCACCAAAGGATAGGTTTGGCGCAGCAAAGCACTCACCACTAACTGAAGATTTTCCTGTTCGCGGGGAGACAGTTGGTCAACAAGAGGATTGTGATAACTACAGTCTGTCAATAACCGCTCGGTTTCCCCTTCGATTTGGTCATTTAACTGTTTTGCCAGTTGAGTAAAGGTGTTTCCGTATAAGGTTTTTTCACCCTCAGAGAGTTGGCGCAAGGCTTTCTGTAGTTTTAGGGTGTGATTTAGTTCCTCTGTTGTTATTTTAGGAACGGCAACCACCAAGCAATTCTCTAACCCTGAGTTCTGAAGCTTGTGGCTGGTTTGTTGTCGTATATCTTGCAAGTCTTCTAGAGTTTCAGCTAAGACAAAGCCAACAACTCCTTTGGCTCCACGAACCGGCGACCAGCGTTGACTTCTTAAGATGCGATGAAACTCATCGCTATCGTAGATTTGATAGTCAAATGTCCAGTCGTCGCCGACTAAGCCATTATCGCTGACAAATTGCTTCGCCATGATTGATGAAGATTTGAGGTGACTGCTCAAGTTTTGCCGACAATAGACAACAACATCTTTAATCGAATTGGGTTGACGATGGACAGTTTCTTCTAGTTTTTTGCGTAATTCTCCAGGAGTGGTACTTCCTGAATAGAAGGTGTAGAGCTTACTATCAGAGCGGTAATAAATTTGGTCGCGAGCTTCTAGTTGCTTCAAAGCCTCCCGAACCCGGCTTGGAGGAAGTCCTGACAGTTCACTCAGGATGTTTTCATGGGGGTCGCGATCGCTTTTGGTGAGTTTATCCCCGCTGGTGAAGTGCAGAAACAAGGCTTTCAGAATAGACAATTCATCGGGATTCTCCGAGTGAATCACTAAATCTCTCGCCTTGATAAATTGATTGTAATACTGAGCATCACTTAAGTTGTCCAAAAATACATCTACCAAGTCAATGGGATATACATAACTCAGTAAACCATCCTCTTCAACGGGGTGGCTCTCGATAAACTCGCGCACATAGCCTCTGACAAACTGGATGGCTGTTCGGTCTTGAACCTGAGCAAAATCTAACTTCGACAAGAGATAGCCAGTCAACGGATGTAGCGGAAAGGAGCCAACACCTAAATGTTTGAAGAAGTCATCAAATGACCAGCCCCGTTCTCGATAAATGGGAATATAGGTGTTAAATGCTTGTTGAGCTTCGCGAAGCAGGGTATTTCCCCAATGCTCAAAAAAGCCTTTCCAGTCTTCCGTATCGACACGTTGCTCTAGTAAGTTGTTGATAACCAGCTCCAAACTAGATTCTGGATAGTAGGTGCTATCAGCAGGCTCTAATCTTGAGGCAATTTTAAGATAGCTTTCTCGTTCTGAACCAGAAATTCCAGAAGCTTTAGTTAAGCCAACTTGAGCAAAGCTAAGTAGCGCAATTTTATGACGATAGGTTTCGCAGATATTGGTAATATTTTGGATGGCGGTTCCCCCCGCAGCAGCCGAATTATTAGCCCAGGCTTTTAAATAATAGTTGAGTTCATCAAACAGGATTAAAATACCTTGAAATCGAGGAGTGTCTCCACTACAAAGTCCCTCAATTAAATCTTCAAGAATAGACTCAATATCAATATGAGTCTGAAAATCGATGGGATAGCCGACTAAATAACGAGATAAGGCTTTAACCGCCGGAATAATTGAAGTATTGCCCTCTTGCAGCAGATGAACCATGGTGTTGAGGTCACCGTCGGGATGGCCTTGTTGGTGGAGGTATTCATCAGCTCTGCGGCGATCCTCTTCACTCAAGTCTTGCAGATAGTTTAGGGGTTCCTGACAAATGTGATGTGCGATGGAGTCGGTGATTCCTTCGCGGTCAAGTGTAGTCAGGAGTTGCTTGAGAAAATGTTGTCGCAAATCTCCCCCGTCGTCTCCACTGAGGCAAACAGTTAGATAGCGGCGATTTTCTTTAAAGGCCCGTAATCCTTCCACCAAGGAGTTATTTTGTCCGGTGGTGGCGACGCGGATTTGTTCTAGGATGCCTTGAACCTCGGGACTCTCGGGTGGTTGACTAAAGAAGTTGGCTAAAGCAACGGCAAAGTGAGATTTTCCTTTCCCATACTGCTGTACCACCAAGTGAATGTTGGGGGTGCTTTGACTGTGGTAACTCAGTCGCAAACGATCTAAAATTCCTACCGTTGACGTGTTTGGTTTTTGGGAATCATAGTTAAAAACAAATCCTTCACAGAGAGCATGATTCTTTTCCGTGTTTTTCATCATGCCAAAGTTGACGGAATTGGCAATATTAGCTTTTTCGTTAACTCGGACCAGTTGATTGAGTAACATTGGCGTTTGGGTGAGGAAGGAATGGAGAGACTTAATGGCTGGTGATTCGCTGTTGGCGATGGTCATCCCAGGTTGGGTGAACTAAGGCGGGAGGGAGGAGAATCCAGAGGCGGGATTCGAGTTTGCGAGTTTGGTCGAGATTCGTCCAGAGGAGTGTAATGGGACTGTTGGGACGGCTGAGGAGGTAGGTGATGAAGCAGTCAAATCCTTCTAGGAGGATGATGGGTTTGCTCACTTGCTGACAAAGGGTTTTGAGAGCTGCTAGTTCTCGTTCGAGATGGTGATGCAAGACCAAAAAACGCTGGTTGGGGGGATGTCGTTGCAGAAGATGGTGACGGTAATCGACTCGCTCAGCATTATGGCGGAAAGCTAAGTCCTGGAGTTGGCCATTGTTAGGAGTTTCCCAGACGAGGAGATGAACTCGATCTTCAGGTCGAGCCTCGTCAAGACGGAGATTAGCGATCGCAGTCATAGGCTTTTTCGAGCAAGTCGAGGGGGTTTGTCCAACGAGGAACCACTTGGAAGGGGGGAACGGCTCGGCGTTGTTCGATGATTCCCAAGGATTCTAGGCGGTTGAGTTCGTCTTGTACGCCATCCCCAGTCAGTCCCAAGACAGGACCGAGACCCATAGGATGAGTTAATAGGGATTTTGTGAGAACTGAACCCTCTTGGGGATAGTCTCGCTCCCAGAGTTTAGCAAGGAAGTATCCGACGAGATACGGGTTGGGTCGTCTCGCTTGATCGGTCTGATACTGCCCATCTTCCAGTATAAGGAATTTACAGCCAGCTAGGGCGTAGGGTTCTGTATAGGCTCGTAACAAAATACGAAGATTTTTTTTCAGTGGTTTCGGCTTTTCGCTATCAAAGACAAGTGCTGCATGATGAAAGAGGTCATCTTCAGTGAAACTACGATATTGGGGGATAAATTCATAGACAAAGTACGTCCAGCCTCCCCAGGCTGAGGGGAGTTGCGGCGGAGTCGAGAGTCTCTTGTCACCGAGGCTCAGATAAAAGTGCATGAACCAGTCGGTGGGGAGTGTTTCCAGGTCAGGGTCATGATCCCAGATCATTTTTCCTTCTGGACTGAGTTGATTCTCTTCGACTAATCCGGCTCGTGTTGCCCAACTTTTGATTGGGGTGACTTTTTTGTTTCCGAGTCCAGTCCGAGCTTGTAAATTGTCGAGGGAATCATTGAGTCCAATATCTTCAGAAGCGCACCGGAGAATTTTCTGCACCTCCTCTTTCTTGAGTGCGAAGGTAGTGTGGAAGCTGAGTTGTAGTTTAGGCATACAGTAGTTTTGTTGAGATAATTGTAAAACTTGTTGGTGACTCAAAGTAAATAATCAAGTATAAATTAAGTAAAAATATATGCTACACTCAATTTATCAAAAAAATCTAGAACACCTTGTCTGCAATCAAAGTTTTTTCTAGATGTATTCTCAAAAAAATCTGATCACGATAGCCAAGAATTCATGGTTTCCCATACGATGTCGCAAATACGGTCTGCACGATTATTAATTATTTCTTGGTTCCAGGTAAGGGTAGGTGGATCAACTTTAGTGATCGGAAGGATATGAGACTTATAAGAAATGCTTTCTAAGCGTTCTAATATGTCGTCCCTCAGAGAAATATCTTTTTCCTCAGCCTCTTGTTTTAGAGTTACTAGGTTGTCTGAATCCTCTTCAGACAAGTACCTATAATAGAACCACTTTTCCATCCAACTTTTGTTACTTGCAGAGCTATTAATATCAATTGGCAACAGAGTTAAGTTACCAATCGACTCATAGTTAAAGTCGTCGTAAATTCGAGTATCCCAACTGTCAAAATATGGATCTGAATTTTGCTTCTGTGGTGCAATATGCTCTATGGATTTAAAATCTGAATTTTTCCACTTTTCTGGATCTAGGTAACTACTATCTTGTTTCTTTTTAGTAAGCTTCATCAACCCAGGACTATCTGGGTCAGGGATGGTGTTACTAGCTGTAACAAATAGACAAAATCTACATACTTTCTTAACGTTATCATATCTGAGATACTGAAGCGCTGCGGCTTTCCAACTTTCTTTATCTCCGATCTTCTTACTTTTTAGACTCTTCCATAAGTACTTCTGGAGAGATTCAATATTTAATGAAGAATCTCCAGATTTCCATGACATATGATCAGCCAGCAATTTGCGATAAACATCATCAAGACCTTTATTCGGAAGTGATGACCTCCAAAGTGTAAAAAATGCCGCTATGGATCTACAGGCCAATGCAAATTCTTTCTGCTTAGAGTCATCGTTAATGGCAAGGGAATAAAATCTACTTAACATTGTGTGGGACATTTTATGTCCTGCATCCTGGAGATACAATGTTAAAAAAGCTGATTCCTTCCTGAGTGATTCCTCAATATTGTCTAGGCTGGGAAATCCCTTACGCTGGTTAGCCTCAGAGTAAATAACTTCTTTGCAGTAACTTGCCGTATCTCCCATTGCTCGAACAAACTTTTCTTTTTCTTCAAGGGTTCCACACTCAGCATATTCGTCATTGAGCCATTTTCTTTGCTGGCTAAACTGCTTTGACAATTTATCGCCACTGTACGCAGCAGCAAACAAAGTCAAATAGTCATTTGTTCGCTTGTTTTTAGCGGATGCACTCCTTAAACGATGCATTAACTCATCAACACGATCAAAATAGTCTTTGAATTTAGATGTTGTGTAACTATATTTTTTGGATTTTTCCCCCCCCTGGGAATCTGCCGTATTGACAACTAGGGGTTTAAATGTCTCTAGAGCTGTCAGCGGTGTTCCCGTTGCATTCAGCGATTGAAACATATCAAATGCCCGGACTTCTGATACAGGCTTAATGACTGTAAAACAGCACCTTTCAAGCAAATAATAGCAAAAAGAGTACAATTGAACCAAGGAGCAAGCCTCCTCGACCCTACCCTCTATGAGTTTTTCTAACCCCGGACGGTTGTAATCCCATAATGTTTTCTGCTTGATATTTCCTTCTAAAATATCCCAAGCCTTCGGACAGTCTCCATCTCCATCATTTTTATGGGCTTCTAAAACATTTTGAAGGCAATCATCTATTATTTTGAAATTATCATAAATCTTGGTGTTGGATTTTCGGGTTAATTTTGGGAATTCAGATTTATCGGAAATTGCTTTTATGAATTGAGCTAAAACCAAAGAGACATCTGACTTATAATACTTATCGTCATCGCCCTCTAGCGTCCAAGCATCAATACCAGATCGTATAATAACTGGCTTTTCTTCTGGATATCCCCTTCCTAAATACAAAGAAAATAGGGCTTTCAATTTAGTTAAATAGGATTTTGTGATTTCTCTTAGGTCGTCATATTCTTCTGACTCTGGTAGTTCTTGGGTAGACTGAAATAGAAGCTCGTATAATTTACAACCCAAAAGAGAAAATGTTGAAATTCTTTGCTGCCCATCAATAACATTTAATATAGCAGTAGGTAGAGCTTTGGGGTCTTGAGGACTGATATTATTTTCGGGATTATTTTCTGCGACTAAAATTATAGTTCCCATGAAGTGGATTGTATCTTCCGAGGATATAAGATCTTTTACCCCACGGCATACATCGTCCATTAATTGTTCTATATTTTCCTGATCCCAGCTATACTCCCGTTGGTACAATGGAATATAAAAGCCTTCACCAGGCTTACTAAAAAAAGAGTGTGTGGTCTCACTAGACGTTTGAAAAATCCTAGAAATTTCCATATTAATGTAAGAATAAATAGATCTAGCAATGACAAATCAAACAGGGGATTTCCTCGTCTTCATCTTCAAACTCAAGAGATTCAGTCAAGGTCCTTGCGAGTGTTTGATCAGAAGACTTAACGGGCTGTGATCGCCCCTTTTTATGATTCTCAATAATCTCATCCTTCCGTGCTAACAACTCCTCAAGAGTTTCCCCCTGAGTCCAGGTATAGTCTCGGCCATCCTTATGATTCTTCTCATACTCGATCGCCTTCTCAAACAAATCAGGATGCTCCTGGGCCAGCATCACCCACTCATACTTCCGTTGGAAGAAACAAAAATAGCAACCCGAACGACTGCGCCAACGATAATAGTCCGGTAAGCCAATCCCACTGTCTTCCAACAAGCGGATAATGTCCTCCTTCACCAAACCCCGCTCCTTAAACGGAAACACCGGTTTGATATTGGGTTTACTGGAGATGTAGCCATCCCGGTTCTCATCAGCGCGGATACCAATATAACTGATGGTATCATCGTCACCAATGAACTCCTCAAGGGGCTTAATCTTCATCTGGCGGGTACACCAGCGATTATTAGGGGAAGGAAGATAACCCCCATACACATCTAGCCAATGGTCAAACCCCTGATTCGCACTCAGCCGCTCAATCTCAATCCCTAAACGAGCCTGAATGCGGTCAAGATACTCATAAGTCTCAGGAAGCTCCTTGTGGGTATCGCAAAAGAAGTATTCCATATCAGGAATCTCCTGATGCAACAGAACCGCTAACGCCGTACTGTCCTTACCCCCAGAAAGTCCTAAAATGTGTCGCGTTTTTTGACCAGACATGATTGACATTGTTTTGTCGTAAGGTTATCTAACGGGATTTGCCATCTCCCAGCAATGATGAGAATCACCCACAGCGGGTGATTCCCCTCACAACTTAAGGCTATCTCATCTCGACCTGAGACGGGACTGGCCGTGACGATGACTCAAAAACTCGCTCCATCAACCGCAGCGCGATCGCCTCCCGAACCGACGGCTCCAACTCCTGCAACTCCTCCAAGAGCCGTTCCACCTTCGCCTCAACCTGCTCCACCCGTTCCGCCTTAGTATCTCGCCACACCAGACGATGCTGTTCCTCCCCATCCAACCGCGTCAACGTCACCCGTTGCGGACGTAGATTCTCCGAAGGAGCCTCCATCGTCGTCTCCTCCCGCGCCACATCCTGACGCACCGCCTCCAGATTGCGGAACCGTCGCGCCAAATCCCCCAACTGCACCTCAAACGCCTGCATCGTCTCATCTCGCCAAGACTCCGCTGGCTTATCCGCAATCACCATCACCAGCGCCTCCAACCAGGCCCGTTCCTCCTTCGTCTCATCCACCGCCACCTTCACAAACCGCCGTAACGCCGGTTCCGTACAGTGAGACAATACCTGATGCGCGCGCGATCGCAAATCCTCCCGTAATGTCGTTTCCGGCCGACGCACCCCAAACGCCTGATATAACAACCGCTGACAATCTGTCAACAACGCATCATACGCACCATGAATCTCCCGAACCGCCGCCACCAGTCGCTCTCGTAACGCCTTCGCCGTTCCTGGTGTCTCGTCCGCCTCCACATCAATCGGCTCAAAACCACAAGCCTGGGGAAGCGCCACAAACAACAACTCATCCGGCTCCTTCGCCTGACTCAACTCCCGTAACACCCGTTGCGCCACCTCACTCACCCGCTGCGTCTGCTTGGTATAACGAGGTAACTTCTGCGCAAACTGAAACAGAGGTTTCGCCACCATTAATAAGGTTGTGTTGCGAACCTTCTCAGGAACCTTAGCCTGAGGATTCCGCAAAACCTGTTCCAACTCCCGGAACACCTCCATCCGCAACCCCGCAATCTGAAAATACTTCAGCGCGAATCGTCCCGGTGCTTTCACCAGTAACTCAAAATGCTCACTTCCCAACAGGGGAATAAAGGTTCCATCCCGATAAATCCCCACATCATCCAATCGATAGAGAAGGAACGCCGCCAACAGCACCGGAATCGTTCCTGGCTTAATCCCATAAGGTGGCGCCTCTAACCTCTTATATAACTCCGCCAGGGATCGCATCTCCTGCGTCGCCGACTCACAAAACTCCTCAATCGCCTCCCAAATCGTCCATAATCCCGATTCCTTGTCCGGTGGGAAAAATCCCCAACTGTCCCCCTCCTGTCGGTGCATTCCCGACTCTTGCAACACCGACTCATACATGGCCACCTCCGGGCCATATCCCTCTAATCCCAATCGCCGCTGATCTCCATAATCCAACATCCGCTCAATCAGAATCCGTCGCGCCTTGGCTCCCTGCGTCGTCAACTCCCGACGATTGAGCATCTCATTGCGCAACTCCAGTCCTTGCTCATAGACGCGATCGCATAACTCCGATAACCCCGCACTAAAAGCCTTCGCATCCCGCCATTGCACCTGCTTACCCTCTAACCAACCCTGAACTCCTCCCCAGTCAAAGGTTTGTTGGAAACTGCGATCGAGCATTTCCTTACCTTGCAACAGACGATAACTCACCTCACGCCGCGCTACGCCATCACTCTGAAGCTGTCCAGCGGTATCGCGAATCTCTTGCAACGCCGCATATTCCAACGCCTGCGATCGCAACGTCAGCAACCGTTTCCCCGCCAACAGCAACAACGGTTTCCCATCCGCCGTCTTCTTCTCCACCGGCTCAGGAAGCTGTTCCCCCACCCAGTAGCCAATCACCCCATCGCCTCCCTGGGTACAGCGCAAAGCCGCCAGAGATGTCTCCTCATCCACATACAACCGTTCAAAATAGCGTAAGGTTCCCGTGGTGTAACTGTGACGCTGTACCACCAACGGCGTTAGCGGATACCACTGCGACAACATCTCCCGTAGGCTCTTGCGGTTGTCTTGCATCCTCGCATCAACTTCCGCATCCACATTAAACTCCGACCCCTCCCAAATCCGCAACTCATCGCGGGTGCGGTGATACGTCAGCAAATTTTGTTTCAGTAGCGTTTCAATCACCGAACCCCAGCCGTCTCGTTCCGCCGCCTCGTCGGGGGTATCACACAACGACGACACCACCAACTCCCAACTGGCGCGAGCCACCCCCGTCACGGAGAGCAAATTCAGCATTCCAATCACTTTCAACACCCGCAGCTTCTCAGCCTCCAGGTGTTTCGCATCCTGAATCAGTCCCTGAATTTCCACCCATTTCTGAGCATTGGGACGATAGGATAATCCCATCCCCACGGTTTCCACAAAATAGTCATAAACCCGATCCAATTTCAGGGTTTCTGGAAGCGTTCCCTCGACATGGGTTTCCTCTAAATAGCGCCGCAACGAAAGAGGTTCTGAACTGGTTAAAAAGGTAAAGAGGGAGCGGTCATTTTGAGCATACTTAGAGCATAAACTGGGCAAACTATAGGCCGCCACTGGATGCAGAGGATAAATGGCCTCAATCGACTCCGCCGTTAGCTCAGCCGTTCGCGAGAGTTCCTTTAAACTGCCAACCCAATCCTCTCCAAAACTCTTCACCGCCGCTGCGATCGCCATCCCCTCCTCATCATCGAGTTCAAACACCTGTCCCATCAGGCGAATCATTTGACCCGGTGAACTTTCAAAGGGAATATCTTGGAAGCGTCCTTGAATTTTTGTCCATTCATTGCGTTGGTCGCGGGAGAGTTTACGACCATATTCATCAAACGCCTGATGTAACAGCCCTAAAATAGCAACAGAATACTCGTCATCCTTGGGCAACTCAGCAATTTGCTGTAAGAGATATAAATCTTCAGCCCCCTCCTCATAAACCGCATATTCCAGGGTTTTTCCGAGTTCATCAATAACCAATAAAACCGGAGCTTTAGCCGCCAACGATACTTTTTTTATCCAATCAATTACTAAATGACCCGGCAAGTTTGGCTCAGTAACTAAGCCCTCGACTCGGGATTGTAACTCCTCTAAAATACTCGGTTTTTTACCCGGCTTACTGCTCCAAAACTCCTTAGCTCCCCGTAACAAACCCCGAACAATGGTATGACTAATCGGTTCCCGTTGCGCCTTCGCCACCGCACAGACAAATCCCTGAGCTGGAATCGCCTCAAGTTGGTCGTCTAACCCCACATCGGCAACGGCGAGGATCTGCCGTGCCAATTGTCCCGTTTCCGCCCTCTCAGCACTGCATAGCGCCGTGAAAAACTGGGCAAACGACGATTTTCCCGTTCCATAGACACTGGTGAGCGTCCAGGCGCGATCGCCCTGAGGATCGTTTAAACTTCTCAGCAGGCGCTCCAGGGTATCTACAGCGCGATCGGTCAGAATATAGCCCTTGAGGGCCTCTGGATTGACAAAATCGCGCTCTACATCAATCGAACGAGAATAGCGGCGATTGAGGCGAAAAATCTGAGAAAGGGGCTGGCTCATAGGGCAGCGACAGGCTCCATGTAATACTGTTCTAGGATATCCTCTGCGAGGGAGTTTGGATCTTCAGTGAAGGAGAATTGCAGTAATCCCTCCGACTCCCGCACCGCCACACGAGGGTCACGTCTTTCAACATCGGCGATCGCATCACAAATGACCCGTTCTGGCAATTTAAAGGTCAACCCCGGACTGTGGGGATCATAGGTTAATCGTGACACAGAAATGGTTTTAGCACTGCTTGTTTCCGCAAACTTTAAACAGGCATAAACAATAATTTCCGGCGGTAAATTCTCTTTTTCCCCAATACAAAACTTATACTGCTTGCGTGACCTTGAAATCAAGCCCAACCCAGAAAAGGGACTATTGATAGAATCCTCAATCGCTCCCCGCTGAAGTTCCGGCTCTGAATACATCCTGAGAATACAATTCATGTCTTTCTTCAGAGAAGACACTGCTGTTTTCTTCCCTGGACTGCCATCACTATACTGTTCTAAGCTAGTGAGCAAATCGTCTGGAGAAAACTCAACTGCATGAAAGCCAAAAAAGGCGATCGCCCAAGCGGTAGCCTCCTCTGGATTTTTCAGCAACTGCCAATGCAGCAGCCATAGAGAAGCTGGATTTTCTAAAAATGGGTCCCAGCCCCCATCACTCAACAAGTTTTGACCAAATTTCGTGGGGCGATCATTTTCCAAAACCTGAAACGCATTACACCAATAGCGGATAGAGCGCACCATATTTTTCCCCACTCCCAAACGCACCACAGCGTCATCGGCAGTGAAAATTCCCGGATCAGAACTCGCCGCATCAAACCCTTTTTTCAGCCAGCCGAAGCGAGGATGAAACGTCTCATGGCGTGCAAACGCGACTTTGGGCAGTTCGGGGAATAGGGCCGTTGACGTGGCAACCATAGCAGCTCGGGAATCAGGGCAGGGCTTCTCATTATGCCTCTAGTTTGAGTTTGGCACAAATCCACCCCCTGCTCAACCGCCCCAGTTCGCCCCGTCAGAGCAAACCATGATTGACTCCCAAAAGAGGTGAAGTGCTTACAGGGAGAAGGTTGAGGGGTTTGCATTACCGCATCTGTCTCAACTTTGACTAAAATAATGGTTTATCTTCTGGTCTTGAGTCACTAATGTAACCCGATGAACCTTAGCAGTTGCGACAATAATTTGGTCAGCTGGATCTGCATGAAATCCAGATAGGCGGGTTGATTCGAGGATGATAGGTAAGTTTAAATGTAATACTTGAATTTGATGATAGTTTATAGCAACATCCAGCCATTCTTCTAAGGAAATTCCTAAATCAAGCCTATTTTTTTCGACTAATTTGGCAATTTCCCAACAAGAAATAATACTAATTCCTAGCCCGTTATCCTGCTGGCTTTGGATGATTTCTCGATTTTGGGACAAAAGTTTAGGGTTGTCATCTACCCACCAAATCCAAATATGTGTGTCCAGGATAATCACGCTAGAACTTCCCAATCTTCGGCGGCAACCGGCTCATAAGGATCGTCATAGCGAATCACCTGACCTCGGAGGGGCTTATGTTCTGGGTCGAGGGGTGGGGAGGATGAGACGTGCATATCATGTTTAACGGTCTGTAAAATCGCTTCAATGATCAGGATACGTTCCTCGATCGTGGTTCCCTCTAATTGACTGAGAATGTCAGTTTTATTCATAGTTGAGTTCCTTCGATAACCGCGTCGATGTATTGCCCGATCGCCCATCAGAGCAGCCTATCCCTCCAGTGTGAGTTTGACACAACCCGCTCACCCCGTCTGAGCAAACCGCACCCGCCGATAAATCTCCTCAACCGGGAGTTCCACATCAAAGCGAGGAAGCCCGATCGCCCCCTCCAACCCCTCCAAAGCGCGAAACTCCCACACCCCCTCATCCCGACGGGAGAACTGCTCAATATACGGCTCCCCCTGACTCACCAGTAGATACTCCGCAAAACTGGGAATCGAACGATAGCGGCGGAACTTATCCCCCCGATCATAGGCCGCCGTTGACGGAGACAACACCTCCACAATCAGCGTCGGATTGAGAATCTCATCACTTCGCTGTTCCTGAAACACCGGTTCCCCCTCCACCACCATCACATCAGGATAGGTGGCGCGGTTGTGTTGAGGAAGCCACAGCCGTAAATCACTCGCAAAGACTTCATACTTGCTATCCAATTGATTCAGAAGCCAAGAGACAATAGCTAAGACAATTTTATTATGAGTTGCCGAACCACCTGTCATCGTCACCACCTTCCCATCGCGATACTCATGACGTTCTACTGACTCCGCCTCAAAACGTCGATAGTCCTCCAGACTGTAGCCTCGACGCACCTCCGACGTATCCACTTCAACCACTGGGGGGGATGTTGCTACAACCATAGTCTCAACCTCTCACTATCACAACATTAGCTCTCACCCTCACCAATCCCTATCCTAAAGTATCCTCATCCGACTCCGGCTGCGCCAAATGCCGTAACTTCTCCTGAAACGGCGATCGCCCCTCAGACGGCCGAAACGGGTTAATCGGCTCATGTAGTCCCATCTCTCGTCCCTCTTCAGGTAACGACTCCTCCATCTCAATCGGTTCCGCCTCGGGAATCTCCTCCTCGGGCCGCACCAGCCCCGGTAAACTCCCACACATCAAGCGCTCAAACTCACCATTAAAATGCTGTACCGGCATCCCCCGCCGTTGCCATAACACCAACAACTGACTCACCGAAACCCCCTTATAGCGCCCCTGATACAACGCCTCCAGAATCGCCAGGCGCAACCAATCCACGGGAATCTCCTGTCGCCAGCGTTCCACAAACAACTCCGCCGTCTCCCCCCCTAAATCGAAGCCATAATACCTCAGGAGGGCGATCGCCTCTCGTACCGCTGCCTTTTCCGTTGAATCCCGCACCGATGGTTATCTCAAAGGTTATGAACAATCAACTCAAACAACCCTCTCCCCCCTAGCGAGTACAACGCAACCCTCCCCGCACTGCACAGCGTTCAGGATTACTAAACGATCGCGTATTCCCATTCCAATCAAAATCACTAATCCGTAAACTCAACCCCCCAATCTCCTGTTGCGGATTCACAAAAATCGTCACCCCATAAGTCCGCCGGCTATATTCCAAGGTGAAGTTGGTACTAAAATTCTCCCCCGAATCCAAGTTAATCGACGTTTGCACCCCAGCCCGAAACGGCCCATAAAGCTGTTGCACCAGGCCCAAGCGTAACACCCTCGGATCAACAATCCGGTCAAACAGAAACGGTGACTCTCCCGAACCCAACGTTTCCGAATACTCAATATTGAGCGAAGTATAGTCCAACACATCACGAGAGAAATGACCAAACTGAGCCTGCATCCCCACCGTTCCCTGTAACGACGTTTCCGAATCCCCATTACTATAAAACCCAGCAATCCCCCGAGCCGCCACATAAGCCTGCACAAAGGGAACCACCGGCACCGGCGTGTAACGTAACCCCTCCTCCGCCGTCGGCGGTAACGCCTCCCCTTGCCAGAGGGTAAAGCCGCGCCGCAACACCGCACTTCCCTGATAGCGCGTCAAGGATACCCGATTATTCTCACGAACCGGCTCCAACAGACTCAAATCATCGGTATCCGACTCAATCCGGTTCACCCCAAACTGATAATTCAGAGAAATCCCCGTCGAACCCAACACATACTGAGGCGAAGCAATCACCGCCCCAATACTGCTATACACCGTCTGAAAACCCAAGGAACCATTAAAGAGGCGATCGCGGAACCCATATTCCCCCGTCAGGGTATGATCCCCCACCAACTGCGACAGCCGCGCACTGGCTCGTAAATCCTCCTCAGCATCAAACTCAGCCAAATCCAGACTGAGGATATCCGCATCCGCCGTCAGCATCGTCGTCGGCGAAAAGCGCCCCCGCGCCTGCACCACCGTACCGAAGTTATCTAACTTGACAAAATTGCCATCATTAATCGCCTGTTCCACAAAATACTGAGGTGTGACACTCAGCGAAAACACCGGCGTATCCACCAAATTGAACCGTCGCTGCACAAACAAGCCCCCGCGATCGCGTCCATCATAACCAACCTGCAAAAACGGCTCCTGTTGTTCCCGGCGATCGAAAATAAAGCGTCGTCGCGGAATCCCAATCGAGAAATTATCATCAAACACAAATCGCGGCCGTTCCAGCCGCAACTCATCCCGCAGCGGATCAATACTCGTCAACCGGGCGCGATCGGCCCGAATCTCCAACTCAGGCGGCGAAAACGGGTCATTGGTGATGCTAACATCCTCCGCCTCCCAGCCTTGCGCCGTAAACGTCACCTCTCCCGCCTCAAAGCGAAAATTATTAATCGTTCCGGCGCCCTGAGTACCCGGAAGTCCCTGGCCACCGCCAACCCCTAACTCAATACTGCCTCCCGGACTCACCCGTAACGGCTGCTGATCGCGAATCCGATCACTCTGAGGCGCATCCGTTAACCCCCGCGCATCCACCGCCACCGGCAACAGGGTACTATCCGGCATCTCAATCAAGCCAATCTCGGCCTCCGTAGCACTCCCCAAACGCCGCTCACTGGTGACTTCCCCCCGCGCCTGCCGAATTTGTCCCGTCTGTTGCACAAAGTTATAGCGGAACTCCTCCCCCCGTAACAACTGTCCCGGTAACGCCAGCGCCACATTTCCCCGAGCCAGGGCCATCCGCGTCAGTAGATTTACCTCCAGGCGATCGGCATCCAGCACCGAATCGCGATACCGCATCACCACATTTCCCACCGCCGTAAAAATCTGCCGCCGCTCATCAAACTCCTGATAATCAGCGGTTACTTCAATGGGAGTTTCCAGTTCTAAGGGTTCCTGTAACGTTTGTCCATTCACCTCAGGAACCTGCCCCAACAAGGGTTTCACCCCTGGATCATCCTCCCCCGCCTCCGGACGCGGAAACATCTGAGGACTCGCCTCCAGAGGTGGAATCGTCATCGCCACTCGACTCACTTCCGGAGGGGCGATCGCCATCTCCATGGCCGGCTTCCTTGGCGATTCAGCCAACGGCGATCTCTTGGCCGCGACGTCATTAACCGTTCGGACATCAAACTCAGGAGATGACTTCAGTTGCTTATCCATAGCAACCTGAACCATTGGTGCAGGAGTGGGGGGAGGCGCCGGATAGGTCATCTGACGAAAAACAAAAAGGTCATAATAACGGGTTGAGTGAGTCCCATAGGCCAGCCAACACCATTGGGGATGCGTTGATTAGAGTACTGGCGATCGCCCCCAGACAGCAAGGGGGGTGCGAGGAACCCGCACCCCACCTATTTCTCATAGATTCATCGCTGTTCAACGCCATTCAGGCAGGTTTAACAGCCATTGAGATCTATCTCTAGTCCACGTCCCGCTGTCCAGGGTTCCGTGCCGGGTCACTCGACAGGAATCCAAACACAAACAACAACACGAAAAACGCAACAACAGCGTAAACGACAAGTTTAAGGGCTACCATGATCTGACTCCGAGGGATTTACAAAAATATTTTTCACGGCCGGCCGCGATCGCGCCTACCGTACTAAAACCGTATCCCATCTTACCGTTAATTGGCCCATTCCTGCCCGCGATCGCCAAACTTATCCCCTAATCTTGACAAGTCATACTCATTATGAGTACAGTACTAAAACACACTCACCACACTTAAACAAAGTCATAGCCAAGCCTCATCGCTCAACCCCGGCAGATTGAGCAGCAGCCATGAGACTCGAAAACATCCCCCTCGACCAAATTCGCCGTCCCCTCCCCCGGGCCAACGACCCCAACAAAGTCAAAGCCCTCATGGACTCCATCGCCGAAATCGGTCTCCAGGAACCCATCGACATTCTCGAAGTAGACGGACAGTATTATGGATTTTCCGGCTGTCACCGCTACGAAGCCTGTCAACGACTCGGCCATGAGACCATACGCTGTCGAGTGCGTCGCGCCCCCAAAGCCGTCCTCAAAATGCACCTCGCCTAGCCCCAATCTCCCCCTATCGATGGAACCGCTGGCTTCAGCTTCCCACCTCCGATAGAGGAATTAATCGCCAAAATTAGATTAAACTTTGTAACAGTAGGGTGTAACGCCCCAAACGAGGGCAATCCCCCCACCCCACATCTCAACCATCCATTAGGAGCCTAATTTATGCCCACCATGCCCATCGAAATCGGTATCGACGAGAAATCCCGCAAGGCGATCGCCGAAGGACTCTCTCACCTCCTCGCCGACACCTACACCCTCTACCTGACCACCCATAACTTCCATTGGAACGTGACCGGCCCCATGTTCCAAACCCTCCACACCATGTTCGAGGAGCAATACACCGAACTGGCCATGGCCGTCGATGAAATTGCCGAACGCATCCGCACCCTCGGCTACGCCGCCCCCGGAACCTATAGCCAGTACGCCAAACTCACCTCCATCGAAGAACCCGACGGCGTTCCCTCGGCCAAAGAGATGATTCAACAACTCGTCCAAGCCCAAGAAGCCGTCGTGCGCACCGCTCGCAGCCTCTTCCCCCTCGTCGAAGAAGCCAACGACGAACCCACCGCCGATCTCATCACCCAACGGATGCAAATCCACGAAAAAACCGCCTGGATGTTGCGTAGCCTCCTCGAAGGCTAAAGTCACCAAATAGCCCTGACGGATGACCGTACCTCAATCCGCCACTAAACCGGCCAGCGATCGAACCCACCGCCTGCGAACCCTAATGACGCAGGCGGGGATTTCCAGTTTTCGGGAACTCAGCCGCCGCGCCGCCGTCTCCCAATGGCAGATACGACAACTGCGAACCGGGCCGCTCTCAAACCTACGTTGGGGAGTTCTCTGCCAACTGAGTCAGGCATTGAACCTCAATCCCAGCCAGTTAATCGCCGCCCTAGAGTCAGAGCCAAAGCCGCCCGCCGTGCAACCGAATCCATCTGAGTTGGAGGAGGCTGAGTTGGGGGATGGGGAGTCCCTCAAACAAGAATACCAACGGTTGCAAGCCCAACTGAACCAACAATCGAGCCAACTGCAACAGGACTTTCAACGGGAGAGTTTAGAGCGACTAGAATCCTTCCTGCGCTTTTGGTACACCGCCGCCGCAAGAGTTCAACAAAACCCGCAACTTCCCGCAAAAAATATCTTGCCCCTCATCCGTCCCCTAGAACAGCTATTAGACGATTGGGGGCTAATTCCCATTGGCGACGTTGACGCCATCGTTCCCTACAACCCCCAACAGCATCAACTCAAACAGGGAACCGCCAACCCCGGCGATCGCGTCCGCATCACCCATCGCGGCTACTATCACGGCGACTGCCTCCTCTGGCGAGCCCAAGTTGACCCCATCCCCGACAGCAACGAACAGGGGCACACCTAGACCATGCAAGAACTCCAGCAGCATCGACAATGGATGCACCAGGCCCTGAACCTGGCCCAAGAGGCCGGAAACCAGGGAGAGATTCCCGTCGGGGCCATCGTCGTCGATGCCCAAAATCAACTCATCACCAGTGCCAGTAACCGCAAAGAGCGCGATCGCGACCCCACCGCCCACGCCGAAGTCCTCGCCCTACGAGACGCCGCCCGCCGCCTCAACCGCTGGCATCTCCAAGGCTGTCGCCTCTACGTCACCCTCGAACCCTGTCCCATGTGTGCCGGGGCGATCGTGCAGTCGCGCATCAGCCAACTCATCTACGGTGCCGACGATCCAAAAACCGGCGCCATTCGTACTGTTCTCAACCTCCCCAACAGTGCCGTTTCCAACCACAACCCGCAAGTCGTCGGTGGTATCCTAGAGCAGGCCTGCCGTCAGCAATTACAACACTGGTTCGCCCAACGCCGTCAACTGAACCATGCCGCTGAGACAGCCCAACAAACTGGCTGATCCTCAACCCATCTTCTAACGAGATCCCCGTAGCTTAAAAATAACTCACCTCTCCCCTCTCTCAACCCGAGTGTTTCCTCGAACCTGGCTCATTCGGGCCGGCATCTGTCGTCACCTCTCCCCCCACCCATGACTCAGCTTCACAGCTCCCCCAAACCGGATACTCAGGCGCACATCAACCACTCCTCTACCAACGCCGCTCCCCCAAACTCCATGTCTTCTCCGGTTCACTCCAACTCCGTCTCCTCCCGAGTCTCCCCCTGGCTAACCGCAATCCTCTATCCCCTCGCTCGTTATCTCGTCCTCCCCCTCTACTTCCGTCGCGTCGAGATCACCGGCCAAGAGAACCTACCCCAGTCCGGCTCTATCATCCTCGCCCCCACCCACCGCTCCCGTTGGGACCCCATTCTCGTCGCCCACTCCGCCGGATATCCCGTCACCGGCAAACACCCTCACTTCATGACCTCCGCCAACGAAACCGAAGGCTTGCAAGGGTTGATTGTGCGTCGTCTCGGAGCATTTCCCGTCGATTTAGGTCGCGCCGGCATTGGCAGTTTACGCCATGGCTTAGAATTACTCATCCATCAACAGATGCTCGTCATTTTCCCAGAAGGGAACGTCTTTTTTATCAAGCGCAACCGGGAAAAATCCCAACCCGACCCCGAACAGGTGTATCCCATGAAACCCGGCTTAGGACGCTTAGCCATTCAAGCCGCCCGCAGCGATCGCCCCTCCGACTGCGCTTCTCAAGGGTCTGGGCTTCATATTGTCCCCATTAGCCTGCGCTACAGTAGCGGAACCCCCAAATTCCGCTGTGATGTCTCAATCCTCATCGGGGAGGCGATCGCCGTCAAACCTTACCTCGACGAAGGCCGTTCCAAACAAGCCGCCAAATCCCTCATGGCGCAAGTCAAATCCGCCCTCGCCGCCCTACACCAACGAGATAGCTAACATCCCTAACCTCGGGCGTTAACCCCAATCACCAGTATTGAGCAAGTTTTGCTCCAACACTGCGATATAATAATCGAGTTTTTTTCAGCCTCCGCAAAAACATGGCGAATCCGACTCTACTTATCATCAGCCTAATTGCCAGCTTTTTTCGAGAACGATTTATTCGCAAAACCCACAACCTTGAACAAGTCCAAGAACAGTTTTTACTGAAATTATTACGAGACTATCAAAACACCGAATTTGGCAAAGATTACGGATTTTCTAACATCAACTCCGTGGCAGAATTCCGAGAAAAAATGCCCATTCTGCCCTACGCCAGCTACGAACCCTACATCGATCGCATCGCCCAAGGCGAACCCAACGTCCTCCTCAGTGACCCCGTCGTCTACATCACCCTAACCAGCGGCTCCACCGGCAAGAAAAAACTCATCCCCACCAGTCGCAAATCCCAAACCGTCCTACGTCGGGCCAACCTTGCCAGCATGGGCTTCGTACAACAGGCCCTACGACGTCGCGGCTTAAAATTCGGCAAACTCCTCCTCACCAACTCCGCCCTCATGTGGGGAACCACCGAAGGCGGTATCAACTATGGCCCCGCCAGCGTCGGCGTTATGCGTATGGACGAACGGCTCTATAAAATCCTCTTCGCCAATCCCTTTGAAACCCTCCTCCCCGCCGATAGCATCGCCCGTCATTACCTGGCCATTCTCTTCGCCTTGGGCGATCGCAGCACCCGAGGCATGATTGCCAACTTTCCCATGTTGATCCTACGGATGTGTAACTATCTCGAACGCTACGGCCAAGAGATGATCCAAGACATCGAACAGGGAACCATCGCCCCTTGGCTGCCCCTAGAACCCGAGTTACGCCCCACCCTTGAGTCCCTCCTCATCCCCAACCCTAAACGCGCCGCTGAGTTGCGTCAGGTACTGCAAGAAGATGGCCGACTCACCCCCAAACGCGTCTGGCCCGAATCCTTTTTCGTCACCGCCGCCCGAGGAGGAACCTCCGACTTTTACTTCCGCCGTTTCCCAGAATACTTCGGCGATACCCCCATCTTTGGTGCGGTCTTCTCCTCTGCAGAAGGCACCTTTAGTATCTACCCCGATGTAGACACCGACGGCAGTATACTCTCCCTAGAAACCGGTTTCTTTGAATTTATCCCCGAATCTCAATGGCACGTCGAGCAACCCCAAACCCTACTGCCCCGTGAGGTTAAAGTTGGCGAACGCTATCGCATCCTTCTCAGTAGCTATGGCGGCTTTTTCCGCTATGACATCGGCGATATCATCGAAGTCGTCGGCTTTTACAACCAAGCCCCCCTCATCGTCTTCAAACACCGCAGCGGCGGCATGATCTCCTCCACCACCGAAAAAACCACCGAAGACCATGCCACCCGCGTCATGGATCACCTACAAGCCGAATTTGGCATCACCTTCGAGGACTTTTGCCTAACCCTATCCGGCGATGAATTTCCCGCCCGTTATTTAGTCAACATCGAACTCGCTCCTGGGCATCAACTGAGCGATCCCGTTGCCTTCCTGCGTCGCTTTGACGAACAACTCGCCGCCGAAAACACCCATTATCAAATTTCTCGGGGCAGTGACATTCCCGCACCACGGCTACGTCTGTTACAACCCGGAAGTTACGATATACTACGACAGCAACAAGTTGAGCGTGGTATCCCCGATTCTCAGTTGAAATTCCCCCATATCACCGAAGATAGAGAGTTTCTCGCCAACTTACCTCTAATCCAAGAGGTGAGACTACCTGAAGACCGTCCATTAACACCTCAGGAAGTATCTGGGTGAAGCCGTTTCGGGTACATTTTGGGGCGAAGACGAGAGCCAAGACTATCCTGAGCAGGGAATCACAGGAATGAAAAAGGAATTAGCCGGTGCAATCGTTTTGGCTATCCCTCGTTCCTTCAAACCCGTTTATGTCTGTGCCTCTTGCTCTCTCGCCAAGTTCCTTGATGGCTTCGGGTGTCACCTCACCGGAGCCATCGAGTTGGAATCAACAGGTCTATCAACGCCTGAAATTGGCGATCGCCCTCGGCTTGCGTCGGCAGATTTTTCTAGCCGTCTGTGACGATAAAACCCATGCCAGCGAGTTAGCCATTGCCCTACAATCAGAAGCCGATTTAAGTCAATCCACCTGTTTAGCCAGCATTCAACTGGCTCCGACACAAACTGAAATTTTAGAGCAGATCCGTCAAGGATTACCTCAACGAGTTTCCAGCAATAGTGCCATTTGTTTACAACTGTTGGGAATTGCAGACTTTACCCGTAAATCTGCCAACTTACAATGGTCTTTTCTGCGGCAACTCCGAGAAATCCCTCAACAGTTATCCCAACTCGATGCGGAAAACTCTGACGATAGTCTTGGCAGTTTAGTCTTTTGGATCTCTCGCCCCTGGCTCTACCAAATTCAACACTCCGCCCCCGAATTTTGGCGATGTTGTACCGGCGTCTTTGAGTTTTGTAGTGAACCCCTACCCAGCCATCGTCAGCGTCCCCTTCAGCACTCTAGCGCCAGCCGCCAAACCATCACCACTCCCAGACCTCAAAAAACCGTTCCCCAAGCAACCGTTAGCATTTCCGCCTCAGCCTCTCCCTCAACACCCTCCCTCTCAACAACCTCTCCCTCAACCGCCTCTTCAGAGCCAATCCTGTGGCAATTTGTCCCCATGTCTTTGGTGCAACTGGTCACCATCACCCAGGATGAACTCCCCGGACATCAGCCCCTAGAACGCTTACAACAAATCGAACGGCTGCACCGTTTACGCCCTCCCGGCGATCGCCTGGCCAGCCAATATCAGGAGTTCGCAAACCTCTACCGCGATCGCCTACAACAAGAGTGCGATCTCATCAAATGTACCCGAGTCGGAATCGCCGCCTATCGTGAAGCCCTCAAATCTTGGCAGATCTCCCCTCCCGAAGAGCCAGGACGACTCCTAGCCACCTTCAACGACCTAGGAACCCTCCATTGGCTCCTCGGCCGCCATGACCACCCCGATCGCCGCGTAGCAGAATTAGAAGCCAGTATCCAAGCCTATCAACAGGCCATCGCCACCCTAGACACCGTCCCCAAACCCGACATTGCAACCACCCTCCATCACAATCTCGGCTCCGTTTGGGCTGATCTCGGTCGCGCTCGTCAACAGGCCAATGATTGGCAGCAAGCCATCGCCGCCTTTAAAACAGCCTTAAACCACTCTCAACGCCAAGCCAACAGTCCCTCACGTTTAGCTCAAGACGCCTCAATTCAAAATAACCTCGGTACCGCCTATTGGAGTCTAGCCCAGTTTGAAGCGCCCCAATCCTGCCTACAGCAAGCCATTGCCGCCTATGAAGCCGCTCTGACCTATTACACCTGCGATCGCGACGAAATGACCTACGCCATGTTGCAGAGTAACCTCGGCACCGCCTACTGGACCCTCTCCGACTCCGGCAAATCCCTAGAGAACCTACAACGGGCCATCATCGCCTATCAAGAGGCCCTCACCTACCGTACCCCCGAGCGTTTTCCCGCCGGTTGTGCCGCCACCCAGAACAACCTAGGAACCGCCTATTGGCATCTCGCCCAACAATCGCCCCCAGAACAGGCGATCGCGATTTTGCAACAAGCCATCAATTCTTATCACACCGCCATAGATGTCGCCGCCTCCCAAACAGCCCTCAGTTTCGACCTCTACGCCACCCATAACAATCTTGGCTTAACCCATTACTATCTAGGGGTTCATCCCCAATGCGATCCCCAACACCGATTAGGCCATATTGAAGCCGCCTTAGAGCAACATCTGGCTGCCTTTCACGGTTGGCGATCGCAGCCTCAGCGACAAAAAACCGCTCAAGATGCGATCGTGCGGACCTTACGAGCCTGCTATGACTTTGGTGGTATGGCCGCTCAAGGGAAAGCCTTGAATCAGCTTCCGGCGACCCTATTACCCGAGATGATGGCACGGCTTTGACGTGATCAGCGAAGCATTAGCGGGTAATCCAAGAAGACGTCGATCTTATCCGCGCCCCCTTGAATTACCCGTGAGGCCGCGACCTGTGTTAAGTTGAAGCCGATGTTTCTGATCTAGTAAAGTGTATGGCTCGTATCGAATTTGCCAAGGGTGTCAAAGAAGACGTCGTCCCCGACGTGCGTTTAACCCGTTCCAAAGACGGATCTAATGGACGGGCGATTTTTTACTTCCAAAACCCCCAAGCCCTCGATCCTGAATTTGGTGAAGAAATCACCGGCATGTACCTCATTGACGAAGAAGGAGAACTGGTCACTCGGGAAGTCAAAGGAAAGTTTGTCAACGGACAAGCCGAAGCCGTCGAAGCCATCTACGCCATCAAATCTGAGCAAGAATGGGATCGCTTCATGCGGTTTATGGAGCGATATGCCCAAGAAAATGGACTCGGTTTTTCCAAAGCTTAAGTCGGCAGCCTAAGTCGGCGATCGCGTCACCATTCAGATGAATAGACGTTTGACTCAACCAGATATCAAACCCCTTTAAAACATAGTCAGAGCAGTTGACCATTAACCGAGATCAAGCCTCGTCATGTTATCGATCCAAATTGATATCGTATTACTCCGGCGACTGCTACAAAACCCCGATGTCATAAAAACATCGGGGTTTTCACATCCGCAACCGGACTCAGCCGAGACGTTCAATCTGATCCAACCCGTACCAGATTACCGGACACTCTCAAGCTCCTTAAGCCGTAGAACCTTAACAGCCGCCTCCCTCGAACCATTACGACTCGAACCATTACGACTCGCCACAGGAATCTGATCTTGAAAAACATCAATTGCCCGAGAATAAACCGGATCAGAAAGAGTTCCTCGAAGACTTCCATCTCGACTTAACAAGAGTTGCTCATTTCCCGTCATCTCCACCCGAGAATCTGGAAAAATTCCATTTTCACTAATATCCGTTCCATTGGGAGTCAAGTACCGAGCCACCGTCACCGCCAACCCCGAACCATCCGACAACGAATTCACCGATTGCACCAACGCCTTCCCAAACGTTGGCGTACCGATAATCGTCGCTCGTTCATTATCCTGTAACGCTCCAGCCACAATCTCACTCGCACTAGCAGAATTGTGATCCACAAGAACCGCCAGCGGTAAATCCGTCAAGGCCGTCCGGGTGGCCTCAACGGACTCAACATTGCCATGACGGTCAACCGTACTAACGATCGCCCCTTCATGCAACCACATACGAGCAATCTGAATACTCACACTCAGCAAGCCTCCAGGATTTCCCCGTAAGTCCAGCACAAACGCATCGACCCCTTGTTCCTTGAGATCCTCAATCGCCCGATACATCTGCTCATGCGCATGAGAACTAAACTCACTCAAGCGAATATACCCCACCCGAGTCTCTCCCTCCAGACTGAGACTGTGATGAACCGCCGGGAGTTCAATGCGACTACGGACAAGAGTCACATTAAACTGTCGCTGATTGCGTGAAATCCTCAAGCTGACCGGCGTACCAATCTCCCCTCGAATCCGCTGCGAGGCCTCATCAATCCCCATTGATACCGTTGAGTCGCCATCAATGGCCAGAATGCGATCGCCTGACTGAATCCCCTCACGACTCGCCGGAGAATTGGGAATCGGTTCCACCACTGAGATCGTTTGCTGTTGCTCATCCCGCTCTAAGCGCAAGCCAACCCCCGACAGTTCCCCCGAGGTTTGCTCATTAAGCGCCGCAAACGCGTCCGGGTCCAAAAAACGCGTGTAGGGGTCATCCAAGCGGGCTAAGGCACGACGGAGCGCCGCATAAGCCTGTTCTCGGGAACTATACTCTTGCCCGAGGAGTTCTTCACGGACCTGTTGCCAATCCGTATCTTGGAACGTCTCATCAACATAATCACGATTGACAATCTGCCAGGCCTCATCCAAAACGGCTTTAGGACTGTTTTCAAAGGTCGCAGCGTGACTTGAGCGACTCGACAGAGGATTCAAGAAAGACACGGTGCTGGTTAAAAGAACAGTGCCAACCACCGTAACGGATTGAAGAATGGAAGGATGAGGACGATTCATGCGTGATGGGGTCAAAGAAGGACGATAAAGCGAAACGAGGTTTAATATGAACCCTTTAGACCTTACCTACAGGTCTTGGAACCGTAATTCCTGATGATGCTAGTCTCAACGATGCCATGTCAGCCCTAAGCAGATATCCGAGATGAGTCACCGTACGAGTCCTAGTGGGTCTTGCTGGGCCAGTCCAACCAATTTTGACTTATTTTGACTGAAAATTTGATATATAAACCACTGTAGCCATTCTAGGGGCTATTGAATGGTGTCTGTGATCACAATCTGACTGACAACCTGACTGACAACCTGACTGACCTGAGGCCATTAAGAGCGATCTCGATCTCAAGCCGTGATCTATGCTAGGGAGGAGAGTGAGGGGAAAACACAGACGTTATGACGGTTCAAATGCTGTCTGGCTCAAAAGCCATAGGATTAAGTTTAATGACCGCAACCCTAGCCGCGATCGCCGCTGTGGGACTACAAGGACTACGCTGGCAACAGGTCATCGACGAGGAGACAGAACCCGTCCAAGAAGAACGACGCTTAGAACTGCAACTGGCGGTTCTCGATCAATTGCCCAGTTTAGGCTTTGACAACGCCATCGCCAGTTGGACCTTTCTACAATATCTCCAATACTTTGGCGACGAAGCCGCCCGAGAGGAAACCGGCTGTCGTCTTAACTTCACCTATCTCGACCAAGTCACCCAACGAGATCCCCGTTTCTTCACCGCCTATACCTTTGTCCCCGGAGGCGTCTCCTACTGCCAAGGAGAACCCCTAAAAAGCGTCGAACTGCTCGATCGCGGCTTAGAGTCCATTACCCCTAACATCGAAGAGCAAGCCTTTGTCCTAGCCCTCCTAGAAGCCTTAGATCGCTTCCTTCTCCTCGGCGATGTCCCTGGGGCCATTCACGCCTACGAACAAGCCGCCGACTTAGCCGCCGCAACAGACAGCTACGCCGATTTTGCCTCCTACTACCGGCAAACCGCCCAATGGTTACGGGACAACCCCGACAGTCTACGCGCTCGTTTCATCGGTTGGCAAGAAGTTTACTTTAACGCCACCGATGAAAGCGTCAAAGAACGAGCTGTCAGCGAACTCGAAAACCTCGGCGCACAAGTCATTCGCCAGGACAATGGTTCCGTCGAATTTCGCCCACCCTCAGACATGAACTCCTTGCCCCCCAACAACTCAAACACCGACTAACATGACATTACCCCCCTGGCGGAGAGTTCCCCAGTCAATCTGGCGCTGGCTACAGTCAAAACGGCCCCTCTGGACTAAACTCGCCTGGGGGATTCTGGGCCTGATCTTGGCCCTAATTCTCGTGAGTGGACTACGTGGCCTTGAAGCCCTAAGCCATCGAGATGCTCCCACCGATGGCGTGTTCGTTTTAGGTGGCAGTATTCGCCGCGAAATGTATAGCGCCCAATACGCGCGATCGCACCCCCAAATTCCCATCCTCATCTCCACCGGTTCCCTTCCTCCCTGCATCTATCTCATCTTCGAACGAGACAACGCCCCTATGGAGCAAGTTTGGTTGGAAAACTGCGCCTATTCAACCTTTTATAACTTCTTCTATAGCCTGCCTATCCTCGAACGTTGGCAAGTTCATCACGTCGAACTCATCACCTCAGCCAGTCATCTCCCCCGGGCCATCTGGATGGCCCGGATTAGCCTAGGATTACATGGGATTTGGGTTGACCCTAACATCGTCCCCGAGATTGGCCGACCCGGAAACCAAGAAAGTCGCCTCAAAACCCTATTAGATATCACACGAACCGGACTTTGGGCGATTCTGAGTCAGATCTACTCCCCGTCTTGTGACGACATCATTCAACTGAGTCAGGTGGATTTAGATCACTGGACAACAACAGGCTTTCACTGCGAACATCAAGGACAGGTCGATTGGCAGCCATAAACCAGTCCCGCAACCGATGAAGGACCTGCGTCATCGCCTCCTCAACCGACTCGGACAACGTGTCACCCAAACCAAAATCCTGCCCCGGAATTGAAATTAACCAAGCTTGGGGACAACGCTCATACAGCCATTGCGTCATTCCCAGCAAAGATGAGGGCGTCAGATAATGTCCCATGACCGTTGGCCCAGAATCAGCACTCAACGGTTCAATCCTGACCTCAGTTCCCTGCAAAGAGGCATCCACAAATAGTGCCAGATCCACATAAGCTAAGGATTCCGCCAGTTCCGGCGTTAACTGATGCCGAGGCAGCGATCGCACCCCCGGTAACTGCCAATCCGCCACCGCTGCCGCAATTCGCTGGCCCACTCCATCATCGCCGCGCAATAGACTACCATATCCGATCAGTAACCAAGACATCTCTGTCATCGTGACCCTATCTCCTCTCTGCCCATACAGACTAAAATAGCTAACATCGAACACCACAGTAACGAATTAACAGTCCAACTCATCCAGCCATCGTTCTCCCGAGTTCCCCGTTCTTGACGATTAACCTCTCCCCATGAAACTCCCATTTCGGACTCTAATGAGCTGTTCGCTCCTCTTGACCCTCGTCGCCTGTCGTCAACAACCCGCAACCTTAACCCCAGCCCAGGTCGGAGATGCCCCCAATAACGCTGATTTAGCCTCCAACCGAGAGAGACCGCCGGGGCTAACCCAAGCCGACTTTGAAACGCGCTTGGCCGGCGTCTGTCGAATCACCAAGATTTCCGAGGGAGACATTCCCCTCTCTGAAAAACCCGTCTTTGCCATTACCGAAGCCCCTCGCTATCAAGAGGACATCGCCGATAATAGCCTCATCTTTATCCGTGATACCCCCGAAACCAATTATGACATCATCGGTAAACTTCCCGACCTCGACGCTGAACTGCGGGATGTAACCTCGGGCGATTTGAATGATACGCCCTTCATCCTCTGTTCTCACCAAACCACGAATCCCAATGATGGGGAAACCTGTTGGTATCTCAATGAAGAAGGTTGGTATGGGTCTTTAGCCAGTTATGGAACTCAGGCGACCTTGTATCTTGTAGAAGCCAAAAGCCTGGATGTCATTGCCCAAACCCAACTGCAACGACCGAGCCTTGGCTGTCCCGAAACCTGGACCTTGCCCGGAGACAGCCGTGAGCAAGTTCGTGATGCCGGTTCGATTGACGTCGAGCAAGTTCGGACTTGGCTCAACAGTTTGCCCTAGCTGTTCATCGCGATCCGATTCTGACGCGAGTTAGAGCGACCGTTAGACTGAGACGATGGGGACTGAGGTTCAAGTTCCGGTTCCACCACCCGCCACAGTTGAGCCAAACGATTAGCCGGAATCGTTAAATAGAGGCGATCGCCCACCGTCAACTCAGCCCCCAATAACTCCCAACCATGGAGCGTATCACTACGGGTTTCGAGATACAGTGGCACAAAATCACCATTGGCCGCCGCCGACTTCACATCTTGTCCCAGAAACGGGTGTTCCGGTGTAATCGTCGTGGCCATAGCAATCCAGAGATTTCCCGCCGTCATCCCACTGCCAAAAATCTGTCCCCCTAGGGCCGCCGCCGCAAAGGAGGGGGCGGCAATTTCCGTCGGACTCAGAACCGAGTTAAACTCAAATACCTCCTGAACCATCATGCCAAAATGAGCATCATGAGCGCGAACCACTACCCGGAGATCATTTTGAAGTCCCTTGGCGGTCAAGGCAATTTCGAGGTTCGTCGTATCGTCACTGCTGACGGCGAAGAGGGCCTTAGCTCGGTGAATATTTGCCGTTTCTAGGGTATCTGGGAGCGTCGCATCTCCTTGAACCACAGGAATTTTCAGAGATTGGGCCGTATGCAAAAAGCGACCGTTGGGGTCATTCTCAATCACCACCACGTCATAGCCATTTTCCTGCAAACTCGTGGCAATCTTGATCCCAATGCCCCCCAAACCGCAGACAACATAGTGATTTTCACTCGGCGTTGGGGCGGCTTTCCAGAGTTTCCGAAAGCTCGTTCCTAACACCCAGTCATTGAGGAGAGCATAGGCGATGCCAATCACCCCCGCCCCGGCTAACATCATGATCACCGTAAAGACTTTAATTAGAGCTGGGGAGGTTTCGGCGACGCTTTCGTTTCCGCCGGCCCCGGTAATCATCCCCACCGAGAAATAAAGGGCATCAACAGCCGTGACCTCAGCATTAATGGTCGTGTAAGTCAAGGTGGCAATAAAAATTGTTAGAAACAAAACCAGAGTAATCGCCACACTCGACTGAATTTGCTGACGTAGGGTTTTCAACCAACGAAAAAACTGTCGGCTTCGAGTCAGCCAGGATTTATGGCGGGATCCGACCGTCGGCTGAGTTGCAATAATGAGGCGATCGCCGACTTGCAGAGGCTGTTGACGTAAAACCGCCGAAACCAAGTCTAAATGAGTTTGCATTGGCAGATAATAGATCAACATCCGCGAGCGATCGTCCCAGAGTTCATCTAACGTGCGTCCTACCCAATCATGGCCATCATGGATATACTCCTCATGAATGGGCCAAGTTTGCTTAAAGAGCTGAAGTTGACCAATGGCCCGATTTCCGAAAGCAGCAAACGCAAACACCGGCGCCGCTAACGCCGACACACTCATGGCCGTATGATGCTCCAGGGTGCTATTGAGTCGCTCCCCTAACCGCTGATTAAAGAGTCGATTGACAATGCGAATATGGGGATTCAGGAGACGCGCCTGCACTAAAACCGCTAAATTGATGGCATCATCAACCATCGCCAACACCAGAGTTTGAGCCTCTTGGATGCCCGCCGCGAGAAGCGTCGAGGACGATCGCAAATTGCCCACAACCACATGATCCGTTTCCTGGGGGAGAGGCTGATCATGGATCCCGATAGCCTCAATCCCTTGCTGTCGCAGCAGTCGGAAAATTTCGTAGCCCGTCGGACCTAATCCACAGACAATAATCTGGGGTGTTCTCATTATTAAACAGTGCTGAACCGCATCTGTGCCAGGTAGCTTGAGAAAGGGAGAATGGTCACAGTCAAAAGTGGAATGGCTCAGGGGGGCTGATGATGACTCAGACGACCTTCATCGAACCTTGACCCAACCACTCTTGACCCAACCACTCTTGACCCAACCACTCTTGACCCAATCACTGTCGGCTATTGTCCCTTAGGACGGATCGGCGTTTTGTAGCCTTGAACACTCAAACCAACCATCACATCAAAACTCCAAGAGAGCCACAGCCATGGCCGCTGAGGTGGGAAATGGCCGCATCTGGTTAGAATAGATCAGATTTACTACGATCGTGCGATCGCTGCTGTTGCTCTGTTATGGCTTTTTCTTCCGTTGTTCGTACCCTAGCTCGAACTCCTCTGACTCAAGAGCTAAACACCTATCTCGATCGCGATGGGCGCTTACACCTCGATGGAGTTCCTCGCTTTCCCAAGGGCCTGATGGTATCGGCCTTAGCTCAGCAACGTCAACAGCACCTCTGTACCATCACCGCTACCCTAGAAGAAGCCGGCCGTTGGGCGGCGCAACTCCAAGAAATGGGTTGGCCGGTGGTTCACTTCTATCCCACCAGTGAAGCCTCCCCCTATGATGACCGTGATGCCGATGAAATCACCTGGGGACAATTACAAGTTTTAGCCGATCTCGTCCACCTGTCGGACTCAAACCCCCAGCCCTTCGCCATTGTCGCCACCCAACGCGCCCTCCATCCCCATTTGCCCCCCCGAGAACAGTTTGCCCAATCCTGTCTACGTCTCCACCTCGGACTCGATCTCTCCCTAAGCGCCCTCAAACGACGCTTGGCAGAACTCGATTATGAATCAGTCTCCCTCGTCGAAAGTGAAGGACAATGGAGCCGACGCGGCGATATTATCGATATTTTCCCCGTTTCCGCTGAACTACCGCTGCGTCTGGAGTTTTTTGGCGATGAACTCGAAAAAATGCGGGAATTTGACCCCATTAGCCAGCGATCGCTTGACAAAATAGACCAAGTTGTGCTAACACCGCGCCAGCTTAACAGTGGACTGGCCGCCGAGATGGGGGAAGATTGGCCCGAACAGGCCGCCGACTTGTCCCCAAGCGCCCAAGTGGGCCTAGCCTTTGATACCCCCGCCTCGCTTCTGGAGTACCTCCCCCCCGACAGCCTTTTAGTGATCGATGAACCCGAAGCCTGTCAGGGCCACAGCGATCGCTGGGTTGACCATGTCGAACAAGACTTTCTCAACTGGCGCGATCGCCATCCCCAACTCAGCCCCCTCCATCGCCCCCTAGAGGAAAGTCTCGCCCCCTGTCCCCTGCCACGAGTCGATTTGCGGGAATTAGTCGTCAGCGATCGCGACGCCGAAAACGACCCCGGCAAACATCTCAACCTGGCTAGTCGCCGTCTAGCCACCACCCCCCATCAATTCGCCAAAATCGCGCAAATTTTACGTCAGGAACGCGATCGCGGCTTCAATATCTTTCTCATCTCCGCCCAACCCAGTCGCACCGTATCCCTGCTACAAGAACATGACTGTAGCGCCCAATTCCTGCCCAATCCCCGCGACTATCCCGCCGTCGATCGCCTGCAAACCCATCACATCCCCATCGCCCTCAAATACTCAGGCCAAGCCGAACTCGAAGGCTTCATCCTGCCCACCCTACGCCTCGTCATCGTCACCGATCGCGAGTTCTTCGGTCAACACGCCCTCGCCAGCCCCAGCTACGTCCGCAAACGTCGCCGAGCCGCCTCCAAACAAGTCGATCCCAACCAACTGCAACCGGGAGACTACGTCGTTCACCACAACCACGGAATCGGGCAATTCCTACAACTCGAAAGCCTCACCCTCAACGGCGAAACCCGCGAATATCTGGTCTTACGGTACGCCGATGGCACCCTGCGCGTCGCCGCCGATCAACTCAACGCCCTCTCTCGCTACCGCCATACCGGCAGTGGAACCCCGCAACTCAATAAAATGTCGGGCAAAGCCTGGGAACGGACGAAAAACAAAGTCCGCAAAGCCATCAAGAAAATTGCCATTGACTTGTTGAAACTCTACGCCCAACGGGCCAAACAACAGGGATTTGCCTATCCTGCCGATGTTCCCTGGCAACAAGAACTCGAAGACTCCTTCCCCTATCAACCCACCCCCGATCAACTCAAAGCCACCCAAGATATTAAACATGATATGGAGAGTGATCGCCCCATGGATCGCTTAGTTTGCGGTGATGTGGGCTTTGGCAAAACCGAAGTCGCAATCCGGGCCATCTTTAAAGCCATTACCGCCGGGAAACAAGTGGCCCTACTCGCCCCCACCACCATCCTCACCCAACAGCATTATCACACCCTTAAAGAGCGCTTTGCCCCCTACCCGATTCAGGTGGGCCTGCTTAACCGCTTCCGCACCACCGAGGAACGCAAAGACATTCAGCAACGTTTAGCCACTGGGGAGTTAGATGTGGTGGTGGGAACCCATCAACTTCTGGGTAAAAGCGTGACCTTCAAAGACTTGGGCCTATTGGTGGTGGATGAAGAACAGCGATTTGGAGTGAGTCAGAAAGAGAAAATCAAAGCCCTGAAAACCCAAGTTGATGTCCTAACCTTGACGGCGACACCGATTCCTCGGACGTTGTATATGTCTCTATCGGGGATTCGTGAAATTAGCTTGATTACCACCCCGCCACCCTCCCGTCGCCCGATTAAAACCCATTTAGCCCGCTATGACTGGGAAACAATCCGAGGGGCCATCGCCCAGGAACTCGATCGCGGCGGCCAGGTGTTTTACGTCGTTCCCCGTGTCGAAGGGATTGAGGAGCGATCGGCGAAAATTCGCGAGTTAGTTCCCAGTGCTAGAATTGCCATCGCCCATGGCCAAATGGACGTGGCTCAACTCGAATCGGTGATGTTAGCGTTCAGTAATGGTGAAGCTGATGTTCTCGTTTGCACCACGATTGTTGAGTCAGGCTTAGATATTCCCCGCGTCAATACGATTTTGATTGAAGATGCCCATCGCTTTGGCCTGTCTCAACTGTATCAATTGCGGGGTCGAGTGGGGCGATCGGGCATTCAGGCCCATGCTTGGTTGTTCTATAGTCAGCGTAGTCGACTCTCTCAAGCGGCTCAGAAACGCTTACGGGCCTTGCAAGAGTTTAGTCAGTTGGGATCAGGCTATCAGTTGGCCATGCGCGATCTCGAAATTCGCGGCGTCGGCAATCTGTTGGGGGCCGAACAATCGGGCCAGATGAATGCCATCGGCTTTGATCTCTATCGCACCATGCTTGAAGAAGAAATCCGTGAGATTCAAGGCCAGGCTATCCCCAAAGTCAACGATACTCAAGTTGATCTCAACCTGACGGCCTTTATCCCCAGCAACTATATCCCGGATCTCGACCATAAAATGAGTGCCTATCGTCAGGTGGCCACTGCTGACTCCTCCGAGGCCTTGCAGGCGATCGCCCTCGACTGGCAGGATTGTTACGGTCCCCTGCCCAAAGCGGCCAGCCAACTGTTGCGGGTGATGGAACTCAAACAACTTGCCAAAACTCTCGGATTTTCCCGTATCAAGCCCGAAGGAAAACAACATATCGTTTTAGAGACACCCATGGAAGAACCGGCCTGGGGACTGTTAAAACGACATTTACCGAAACATTTACAGTCCCGGTTCGTCTATAGTTCTGGGAAGGTCACCGTGCGTGGCCTCGGAGTTCTTGCGGCTGAGAAGCAACTCGATAGTCTCATTCAATGGTTAGAATGCCTACGTCCAGCCTTAGACAACGCCCAAAACGCAGCGGATTTAGCCGCCAGTGCCTCTTCGAGTGCCTCCTAGGGGGTCAACTTCTGGGTTCGTCCTTCCCATGCAGACGTAAACCTTGCCACAACAAAATAACGCCCAAAACTTTGTTGTCTGGGGCGTTTAGGCACTCCTCACCTGAGGAGTCTCTAAACCCTAGCCATTGCTTTCAACTCCCGAGGTTGGACTCGCTTAGGGTAACGCACCATCTTGATGGTACTGGGCAAAACCCCCACCAAGCTCGCTAAGGCATCATCGGGCAAACTGTTTACCGTATCTGCGTCAAAGTAATGTTCAAACTGGGCCAACAACATTTTTGCCCGTTGCAGGGGGACGGGGTTTTCCGTCAACTGTTCTGTCAGACGAATCCAATGTCGTCGAATGGAATAGGCTTTTTGCCGATCTTCATAGGCTTCGGGCGCCACAAGGGCGAGATCCCCAACCGGAATCGTTCGTTGGGTTCCGACATCAAAAAAGCCCCCAACAGCCGCCCCAGGTCCGGCGAACTCTGCATGGTAGCGTTTGTAGATAATCAAGCCGTTGCGACGACGACTGTCGACCGCCAACAGCTGACCGCTATTGAGCTGGGAAATAAGCTCGGCAGGTTGTGAAGACTTAACGAGGCTTCGCGACATATCAGTAACTCTCGTTTCAGGAATGGATCATGCCTTAGGTCATAGTCAGGCGGTCAAGGGGGAGGCATCTGCTCTCAGGGTAACTTAATCTGTTAAGAGATACCACGAAACTCGTACCGAAGTAGAAGGGCGACAGGAGAGATAGATCCAGACTCAATCACGGCAAAACCAGATCTGTCAATTGGCCAAACGGTTGTGGGTGATGAGTGTTTTAGATAATGGAACAAACCTAGATGCAATGACCTAGATATCATGACCTTAACACAACCTGTCCCAGGGTCAGCCCCATGCTCAGAAAATGACTGGCCACACCCTTGCCCCGATTCTATCAGAAATGTTCACCCGGCTCCAAGGTCCGGCTCCAAGGTCCGGCTCCAAGGTTAGGGGGTTGCGCCGGACAAACGTAGAGATCTCAGGATAATTTGACGCGATCGAGGCCAGGCCTCTCAGGAACGGATGAGGGACTTCGAGAGAAATAACTGTCGAGGTTGACCAAACCAAGTCGCTCCCCACGTCAGCTCAACTCGTTGCAGGCGGTAGCCCAACTGGGTGTAAAGGGCACGAGCCGGTAGGTTATTATCTAAAACATGCAGATAGATATCCCGGAAGCCCCACTCTAAGGCGGTTTGCTCACAAGCCATCAGTAGCTGCCGCGCCACACCGCAGCGACGGGCCTGGGGGCGAACAGCGAGGTTGGAGATGTAGGGATAACTCAACCCATTCATGCGCCATGCCGTTGTTGGAGTAGACTTCAAACTCAGCTCAACAGTTCCCAACAGCTGATCGCCTCGGGCCGATAAAGGAACATTGAGGTCCGGCTCAAGTCGAGGGCGATCGCCGCCGTCAATGGCCACCAAACAGGCGTGGGGATGCTGGCTAGAACGCAGTCGATGGCGTAAATCTTCATAAATTCCCAGACGGATCAGGGGCAAAAACCAGGTTCGCCAACCTTGGGTTTCATGAAAACTGGCCGCCAAAATCTCTGAAAGAGTCCGTAAATCCTGAGAGGTGGCCCGTCGGACAGCCACATCGGAAACAAGCCAACGAGAGATCGCCGCAGGATTAGGCCGTCCTTGAGAACCTGAATTCGGTTGAGAGCGTGCAGTACCAAAAAAGTTCACAGGTCTAGTCGGAGGGGATGAAGGATGCCAGCTTGAGAATCTGCGAACAGAATTTGAGGGGGCTGAACGAGTCGCAAACATTGACATGAAGTTCCATTGTAGCTGAATCGGTTAAGATACGACGGGCAAGAGGTTCGACAACTTTCGCTATACTGACGATTGAAACCGGCCATTCAATCCGGCTACTTGGTCCTTGGTGTGAATCGAGACTTAGCTGACCTCATCAGCACAAGGTCTCTGTTGAACCCAGGTTCGCCTGCTACATCAACTGTTACCTGTCCACTGTTGTTTGACCGATCTTGAATGATAGATCGCCCCCGTCGCCTCACTAAGATTTTGGTCGTGGACGATGAACCCGACAACCTTGACCTACTTGAGCGCGTTCTGTCCCCGACTTATCAGGTCCTCAGAGCCTCTAGTGGACAAGAGGCGCTGCAAACTCTATCCCGAGAACAAGATGTTGCGGTCATTGTCTCAGATCAGCGGATGCCGAAGATGACCGGGACTGAGTTCCTGAGTCTGACGGCCATGCAATATCCTGATATGATCCGCATTCTGGTGACGGCATATACGGATGTGGATGACTTGGTTGAGGCTATCAACAGTGGCAAGGTGTTTAAGTATGTCACCAAACCTTGGCACGTCGATGAGTTGCGGGCCGTCGTTCGTCAGGCGGTGGATACCCATAATGTTTTACGCACTCGCACTGAACAACTCTGTCGTACGCTACGTCAAGAGTCGCTGCTCAATGCTGTCACCAACACCATTCGCTCGCGCACCAATTATCGGCAAATTCTGCAAACCATTGTTGAAACGATGGGGCAGATGTTTGAAGCGAGTTGTTGTATTCTGCGGACTTGTGATGACCCGGGTTGGACGCCTCAGTCCGCTCCCCCAAGGCGATCGCAGTTCTCGCAGGCTTCGCGATCGCAGTGGTTTGGTTACGCCGGTCCTACGCTCCCGGAACATCTCAAACATCCTCAGGGTGACGATTACGATTCTCGCACGCTTCGCCAACGCCCTAGCTTAGATCCCTGCTTAGCCCAAACCCTCTGGGAAACTGACGAAATTGTCGTCATGAGCGATTGTACTCGGGATGAACGGATACAGACCGATGAAGCCCTGCGCCAAGCCTACAAACAGGCAGATATTCGCTCAAGTCTCATTGTCCCCCTCAGCGCCCCGGTGTATCGTCCTCTGACCCTGTTAACCCCAGAGAGGACCCCAGAGAGGACCCCAGAGAGGACCCCCCAGCAGCTGGCCCAAGGACCGGGAGAATTTTCCTTGGTGGCGGTTTTGGCCCTGCATCAATGCAGTCAGGGACGGATTTGGCAAGATGATGAGGTGCAATTGGTGGTCATGGTGGCCGAACAAGCGGCCCTAACCCTGGCCCAATCCCAAACCCTGGAGATGATGCAAACTCTGGCCCAGCGGGAAGCTCTGATTAACTCCATTACGACGGCGATTCGTTCGAGTCTCAATCCCCAGGATATTTTTGCCGCCATTACTGAAGAACTCGGCTGTGCCTTACAAGCCGATGGTTGCGCCCTATCCCTGTGGACGCAAGAGGATGAATTTGTCGACTGTGTGGGCCTGTATGAGCGAGAGCATCAAGACAGTCCCGAAGGCCGTTTGCCTCAGTCGGTGGTTCCCATTGAGGGAAATCGGGTTCTCCAACATCTGCTGGAGACACAACAGCCGGTGGTGATTGAGGATATGGCGGCTCAACCGGCCTGGAATCAGGATTATCAGCCCTTTCATCATCCGGCCCGCGCTCTGCTGGTGGTTCCTTTGCTCTGTGATGGCCGGATTATTGGCAGTATTTCGCTGCGACAAAATGAGACGCCCCGAGCTTGGCATCTGCATGAGGTGTCGCTGGCGCAAGCGGTGGCGGCTCAGGCGGCGATCGCGGTGCAACAGGCTCGACTCTATCAGAAAACGCGCCAACAGGCGGAACGCTTACTGGTCTTAGACCGTCAGAAGACGGAGTTTTTCCAAAATGTCTCCCATGAGTTTCGTACCCCCTTAACCCTGATGATGGGACCCTTGGAGGCGGCAGTGAGTCAGGGACAGGGGGTCTCCTATGAGCGGGCACAGATGGCGCTGCGCAATTGCCGACGGCTGCTGCGGCTGGTGAATCAATTGCTGGATTTGCAACGGCTCGATGAACGGCGAATGCAGCCGAGGTTTGCCCCCTGTCAGTTCGGAACCTGGGTGGGACAAACCCTAGAGGCGTTTCGTCCCTATTGCCAACGTAAGGGGATTCGCTTACGACAACGGCTTGAGGATGAGGTTCTGGTATTTCTGGATTTGGATTTGTTTGAGAAGGTTCTCTATAATCTGCTCTCGAATGCCATGAAGTTTACACCGGCTGGGGGCGAGATTGAGGTCTCGGTGGGCCAAGATGAGGAGTCCGTTAGGTTGCAGGTGCGAGATACGGGAATTGGCATTGAGGGCGATCGCCTCCCCCAGTTATTTGACCGCTTTTATCAGGCCGAAGGCTCTGTCGATCGCACCTATGAGGGCAGTGGTCTCGGTTTAGCGTTGGTTAAGGAGTTGGTGCAAGTTCATGGGGGTCGGGTGCAGGTTGAGTCTCAGGTGGGCCAGGGGAGTTGTTTCACGGTGCTGTTACCCTCGGGAAGCGACCATCTCCCGCCAGAGTCCTTAGCCTTAGAGGCGCGATCGCCAAGGGTGCGAGAATCGCAATCATCTCCGCTCTCGGCCCATGAGGCTGCTCATCCTGAGGACAGTCGCTTTACGGTTGAGTTGGCGGATCTCGATTGCGATTCGAGTTCCCTTGCTGATCGCCCCGAAAGACTGGCCCCACTGGATTCTGAGGTAGTTCAAGCCCTGTCAAACGGCATTGATAGGCAAATACCACAATCTGATGTAAATGTCAAGAAAAACAGCGGCGATTTTGCGGCCACGATTTTGTTCGTCGAAGATAACAGTGATTTACGAGTCTATGTGGCGGGGATTCTCCAGGATGCGGGCTATCAGGCTCTCCTGGCCAGTAACGGCGAGGAAGGGACGCTTCTGGCTAAATCTCACCATCCCGATGCCATTGTCACTGATTTAATGATGCCCAAAGTCTCGGGCTTAGATTTGATTGCGGCGATTCGTGCTGATGAGGACTTACAGGGAACCCCCATTGTCTTATTGACGGCGAAAGCCAACGAAGAAACTCGCCTCGAAGGTGTCGAACAGGGGGCTGATGCCTATTTATCGAAGCCGTTTAACGATCGCGAACTCCTGGCCCAAATTCGCAATTTATTGGCCCTCAAGGAACAGGAACGACAGATTAAAGACCTCAATCGCTATTTAACCCAGTCGGTGTTAACCCGTTTTCTGCCGCCGGCGTTGGTGGAAAAAGCGCGTCTAGGGGAGTTGCAATTGAATTTGACCCCGGAACCTCGCTTAGTGACCATTGTCTTTACGGATATTGTCGGTTTTACTCAGATGGCTAATCAACTGCGATCGCGCCGAGTGGCCCAAATCTTAAATCAGTATCTCTCGTCGATGAGTCAGGTGATTTTCCAAGCCGGGGGAACGGTGGATAAGTTTGTTGGCGATGCGGTGATGGCGATTTTTGGCGCACCCGAGGATATGAAGCCTGAAGTTCAGGTGCAACAAGCCATTCACGCCGCTCGCCAGATGTATGAGCGTTTGGCGACCCTGAATGCTCAATGGATGGAAGAGGGACTGACTCCAGTACAATTTCGCTGTGGGATTCACCAGGGAACGGCGGTGGTGGGAATGTTTGGCAGTGAAGAGCGATCGGATTATACGGCGATCGGTCCGAGTGTCAATATTGCGGCGCGACTTCAGGAAGTGGCCCAGCCGGGAGGGATTCTGATTTCGGCGGCGGTGGCGGACTATTTGCAAGAGTCCGAGATTACTAAGTTTCGCCCCCTGCATCTCAAGGGAATTGATGAAACGGTGCTTGCATTCTCCCTCAACCCCCTGGATAATGAGTGATTCTGTGAACGCCGACGGGTTGCTGTCATGACTGTTGCCATTGTGGTCTTAAATCAAAGAAGTGTCTCTTTGGCGCGTCAGGTTGCCCAGGGTTGTGCGGATGGGGTCATTTATGGCTTAGATCGCCGCACGACGGGGGTGGATGTCTCGTTTTCGGAGTTTGGGCCGACGCTGCGATCGCTCTTTGAACAGGGAACTCCGATTATTGGCATTTGTGCGGCGGGGATTCTCATTCGCAGCTTGGCCCCGCTGTTGGGGAATAAAGCCCAGGACCCGCCGGTGGTGGCGATCGCCGAAGATGGAAGTACGGTGGTTCCTTTGCTGGGGGGGTTACAGGGGGTGAATGACTTGGCCCGTCAGATTGCCCAGATTTTACAGGTCTCTGCGGCGATTACGGCGAGTGGCGAGATTCGCTTTGGAACAACGCTCCTCTCGCCACCGCCAGGATATCGACTGCTGAATGACCCAGATCAGGCGAAGGGGTTTATTGCGGAGTTGTTGGCTGGGGCGATGGTGAGGTTTGAAACCCACCCCAGCCCCTCCCAGGAGGGGATTACCCACCCCAGCCCCTCCCAGGAGGGGATTACCCACCCCAGCCCCTCCCAGGAGGGGAGGTTGCCGGAGTGGTTGCAACAGAGTTGTTTACCTTGGTCAAACGAGGGCGCGTTACGGCTGGTTGTTGCGACCGAGATCAGTCCTGATATTCGTCCTGGCCATCGCTGTTTGGTCTATGAAAAACTGCCTCAGCGGGGTCATTTGGCGATTGTGGGGACGGGACCCGGAAGTGCGCAATGGATGTCTCCCCAGGTGCAGCGAACCTTGTTAGAGGCGACGGATTGGGTGGGCTATAAGACCTATTTAAACCTGGTGGAATCGTTGCGATCGCCCTCGATTCAGCGTCATGAGTCTGATAATCGCGTTGAAGGCGATCGCGCGCGTCAGGCGTTGGATTTGGCGGCTACCGGGCGACGGGTGGTGTTAGTCTCGTCAGGAGATCCGGGGATTTTTGCTATGGCGGCGGCGGTGTTTGAGGTGTTGGAGACTCGGAAGAACCCAGATTGGCAAGAGGTCGAGATTGAGGTCTGTCCGGGAATTTCGGCGATGCAGGCGGCGGCGGCCCAGGTTGGTGCGCCTTTAGGTCATGATTTTGTGGTGATGTCCCTCTCGGATATTCTCAAACCTTGGTCGGTGATTGAGTCGCGGTTGCAGGCGGCGGCCCAGGGAGATTTTGCCATTGCCCTGTATAATCCGGTCTCCAAGCAGCGCATTTGGCAGTTGGACCAGGCCCGAGAGATTCTCTTGCAATGGCGATCGCCTGCCACGCCGGTGGTTTTGGCTTGCAATTTGGGGCGAACGGGGCAACAGGTGCGGGTGAAGCCGTTGGCAGAGTTGACGGCTGGGGATGCGGATATGCGAACGGTGATTTTAATCGGATCGAGTCAAACGCGCCAAGTGCAATCGGGAGAGGGCCGACCTTGGGTGTATACGCCTCGAACCTATGATGGGTGACCGTCTGAGACCAATCACACCGAGAAGTGTTGCACAGATTAAATAACCATGCTATTATATAAATGTAGTTAAAGATATAGCACGAGCCATACTCAACATGACCTCGGCAATACTCGCCCAATCATACGCTTAGCTTCTTTAAACCCAAGTGTCCTGATTCGTATGACGACTGCTATACAAGGACATTAACCATGTTAAAACGCTTAAATCTCACCATCCTCTCTCTGCTGTGTGTTTCCTTGATCTCCGCAGCGCCGTCTCGAGCAGAATCCCCTGAGAAGGAGATTTCCGCCGTTGACTTAGTCCAACTGGCCCGCAATGGCTATCTCCAAGATCAGGGCATCGCTCAATTCAATCAACTTGCGTCGGACTACAATAGTGGCCAGGTCTGTGCTGAAGATGTGGTTGAAGCGGCGATCGCCGACGATCGGTTGTCTCCTGAAACCCTCACCGATAATGGCTATTTGGCGACTGTTGACCATTGTTTAGATCATCTTGACGACTAGATTCTCTCAAGGCCTAAACTGAATCACCACAATCACAGGGCAACCCGGCTGGGTTGCCCTAATTTTTGGCTCTGTGACGCCTAATTTGTATGACTTGACTCATCAGGGTCTAATGGTGATGATCACGAGATTCTAAGCCAAGAGATTCAGTTGCATCTTTGAGCTTTTCCCACAGTTCTTCAACTTCTTGAAATGCAATATCTGGAGGAAGTTTTCCACTCGTTTCTAAGCAACTAATATAGCCAACTTTTTGGGCAAATTCCTGAAGATTGGCATCAAACAATAGCGCTTCAGGATGATTGGGATCGAGGGAACCGTGATATGGGTGTTTAACGGCTAAAAAGTTTGGGTTTGTCATGATGACCTTCCTTGATTTGACTGATTTTACCTTAAAAATGTTTTCCGTCAAGATGCTGTCGTAACCCCTAATGGCAACAGGAATAACTCATTAGCCACAGAACAACCTAGGTGTGACATAGAGGGAGGTGACTCCTTGTGTTGGCTTGATTCTCGTAGGCTTACCGTGGCATCTTAACCTTATCATAACCTTTTCTGCAAAAAGGTGCTTTCTGATACCTTAGAAATCCCTGAAACTGCAATAAATCGCAATGATTTTAGGGATAATTCCAAGGTTACACTGAATTGAGTTTCGAGACGATTGGCTGAGGTTGGGTGTTCCTACGGACATCAGGGATCGCGAAAAATCGAGGAACAATTGAGGCGATCGCCCCGTCGGCAGGAAGCCATCTAAACCGCCAAATCAGCCAAAAAATCGGTTACACTAAAGAATCAGCGTTGAGGAAAAGTCGATGAACCATTCACTCCATCTAGCAAGCGTTTTAGGGGCGGCGATCGCAACCATGATGTCTATGACCTGCGCCGCCACAGCTCAAGTTCTCGAGTCAGAAGTAACGGTTCCTGGACTAGAGACACGACGACTGCGAACCCTGACCCTTCCTGATGCCTTTGAACGAGCCTTCCTCGAACATAGTCGTGACTTTTTCAGTAATCGTAGCATCACCAGTCAGATCGACTCCCTCTTCTTCGCCTTCCCCGAAAATGACATTGCTGAGGACGGTCAACTCCTTAACGTCCTGCACCGTGATGTCATGTTACAGCAACTGACCAACGATCCCTTCCTGCGGACTCCAGATTTACCGAACCCCTATAACACCTCCATTGACACCATGAATCGAAGCGACGGAAGTTCCCCCATTCGTGGGAGTGAGTTTTTCCTAGACTAGCTATTTCGAGAGGGAGAAGATGACGCAGACGGCGATCGCAACCTAAGACGATCGCCGTTTTGCCATCCTAACCCTGTCTCAACCTTTTACAGTGGGCGGTGCAGGAGTTGAACCCGCCTAAGGCGAATTATGAGTTCGCTGCCTAAACCGCTCGGCCAACCGCCCAAATCTTAGGGGAGCTTCCAGTTTCCTAGAGACAACCCGGATTCGATTCTAGCGCGATCGGCCAAATTTCAGCTAGGGGGCGACAAAAATTCCTCAAGGATACTCCCTGTGACCCAATCGCACAAAACTTAGGATAGAATGGTGCGGACTTGGCCTGACCCACCGTCGTGCCTCCTGTAGCGTCAATGTAGCGAAACCACGTAGCGAAACCACGTAGCGAAACCACGTAGCGAAACCACTTTCGCCCAAACCTAACTGACAAGACGTTAGCGAGACTCAGCACTTCAATGAAATTTAACTGGACTGTCTTCTTAACTATCACCTTACTACTACTGATGATGGCAGCGGGGGGTCTCAGCGCGATCTGGGGATTTTCCCTAGGACGAGAGGCCCTCAAAGGAGTCACTCAGCCGGAATTTAGACCCGGAAGCAACCTCAGCAACCAACCGGACAATCAGCCTAACAGCAACAAGCCGCGATTCCTTGACGAAGAAGATATCTTGCAGGATGTTGAAGCTCAAATCCAAAGTTATCAGTCCGAGGACAGCGCTCACCCAGCCTAGAACAAGATATTGTCAAACTTAAATTGTCAAACTTAAGAGGTATAAGTCCAGGACAGATCTTAAAACTCGTGAGCGTTCACACAGCGTGCGGGAACCGCAATCGCCACCAACCCTTGATTCGCAAACCCAGCCCCATTCCCCGACTCTCTCGCCTGGGGGGGATCAGCGTGTTGACCCTAATACTGGTTCTCCTGATTCATCCCCCCCTACTGGCCCTAACCCTCGGCCTCGAAGCCCAAACCTGGCAAGATATCCTGTTGAGCTTACTCTCCGTCTTAGGTCTGATTGCTATCAACGCCTTTTTTGTCACCGCCGAGTTTTCCATGGTGTCCGTGCGGCGATCGCGTATCAACCAACTCGTCGATGCAGGAGATCTCCCGGCCCGTAGCGTGCAGATTCTGCAACAGGATATCGATCGCCTCCTGTCGACCACCCAACTGGGGATTACCCTATCGAGTCTAGCCCTAGGTTGGATCGGTGAGCGTACCATGGCCTCTCTCGTGGCCCTGCTGCTAACAACCCTTCCCCTGGCCCCTCCCGTCGCCAGCATCGTCACCCATAGCCTCTCGATTCCCCTGGCTTTCTTGCTGGTAGCGTACCTACAAATCGTCCTCGGGGAACTTTGTCCCAAATCCCTGGCCCTTCTCTACCCCGAACAACTGGCCCAACTCCTGGGACCTCCGAGTTTGGCGATCGCCCGCTTCTTCAACCCCTTCCTCTGGATTCTCAACCAATCCACCCGTCTCCTGTTGCGACTGGTGGGGATTCGCGACGTCGACCGCCGCTTCTATAACCGCGTCACCCCCGAAGAACTGCAACGGATTATCGCCCTCGAAGGAGAATCCACCGGCCTCGAAGCCGAAGAACGGGAACTACTGAGCAATGTCTTTGAATTTGGCGATGTCGCCGCCGAAGAAGTCATGGTTCCCCGCACCCAAATCGCCGCACTTCCGAGCGATGCAACCTTTAGCAGCTTCCTCGAAGAAGTGGCCCATTCGGGTCATTCTCGCTATCCCATCATTGGCGAATCCCTCGACGATATCCGAGGAATCGTCCATCTCAAAGAACTAGCCGAACCCCTCGCTCGCGGACAAATGTCACTGGATACCCCCATTCAACCTTGGGTGCGTCCGGCGCGTTTCGTCCCCGAATGTACTCTCCTCGGCGAACTGCTACCGCTCTTGCAACGCTCGGCTCAACCCATGGTGATGGTCGTCGATGACTTTGGCGGAACCGCTGGGTTAATCACCATGCAGGATATCATCGCCGAAATCGTCGGCGAAAGTATCGAGACCGAACGCAAGGAAGACTTGGCGGTGCAAATGATTGACGATCGCACCTTCATCGTTCAAGCTCAACTCGATCTCGAAGAAGTTAATGAACTCCTAGATTTAAACCTTCCCCTCATCGACGACTACCAAACCCTCGGCGGCTTCCTCATCTACCAGATGCAGAAGATTCCCGATATTGGGGATTCCTTCGACGTCCACGGCCTAACCTTGCAAGTTGTCGCCACCGATGGCCCGCGACTGCACCAAATTCAGATTCAACGACGAGATCCCTCGGTCCCCCTCGATACTCAACTAGCTGGGAATTTGTCCTCGGAGTCGTTACCCGCTGAGGATCTCGATTTCGCCGATGATCTCGTCCATACGTCTCCCCCAGACGAATCCTCAACCCAGGACACCTTAGAAGCCGACACCCTAGAATCTGACTTGGGATTAGCCGAAACCGATCCCCTCTTAGATGAAGAACCTGACAGCCTTGCAGACAACCCCGACACCGAGCGATAGGGATGGCCCCTATCGCTATCGCTCGGCGGCATTAGCCGAGATATCCCATTTCCTTGAGAGTATTGAGAACCTTGTTCACACTCTCCTCATGGGATTCTAAATCCGTCCGACATTCAATGGTGGGATCGCTCGGGGGTTCATAGGGATCACTAATTCCGGTGAAGTTGGCAATTTCACCGCTACGGGCCTTTTTGTAGAGGCCTTTGACGTCACGATCTTCACAAACGGCTAAGGGTGCATTGACAAAGACTTCCACGAAATCACCAATGCGAGCCTTGACTTCTTCACGCACCGCTCGATAGGGGGAAATGGCGGAGACGAGAACAATGACACCGTTGCGCGTTAACAGATGGGAGACAAAGCCGATGCGACGAATGTTTTCATCGCGATCTTCTTTACTGAATCCCAAGCCTTTAGTGAGATTTTGTCGAACAATATCGCCATCGAGGATTTCTAATTTACAGTCGTGCGATCGCAGCTGTTCTGCGACGGACTGACTAATCGTTGTTTTTCCGGCTCCACTCAAGCCAGTGAACCAAACCGTAACACCACGTTTTTGAATCATTCTAGGTTGTTTTGGGTACTGTTATCTTACCTATCCTACCCCAGCAACAAGACCAAGGTAGAGGCATCGAAGCCAATTCAAAATACCATGTTTAGGGAGAGGTTGCCCGGATGTTTCGCGAATTGCTGCATCTGACTTCTACAAGCCATAGAAGATCGTAATTAGCCAAGGGACGAGAAACATCAAAGTGAGGGTTAACGGCGCACCAACCCGAGCAAAATCGGTAAATTTATAGCCCCCTGGTCCATAAACCATGGTATTGGTTTGATAGCCAATGGGACTCAGATAACTATTCGACGCCGCAAAGGTCACAGCAAACATGGCTGCAAAGGGATTTAACCCTAAACTTTGAGCCACTTCGACGGCGATTGGGAGCATTAAGACTACCGCTGCATTATTAGAAATAACTTCGGTAAATGCAGAGGTTATAATAAAGAAGAAAACTAAGACCCAGTAGCCTGGAAGATGTCCGCCAATCGCGACTAAATGTTCGGCAATCCAGGCGGTTGTCCCGGAATTTCGCATGGCAATTCCCAAAGGAATTAAGCCAGCCAACAAGAAAATAATATCCCAGCGAATCGCTCCATAGATTTCCCCAGGTCGTAAACATTTTGTTAGAATCAAGGCAATAACACCCGCCCAAGCACTGACTAAAATTGGCATGATGCCAAAGGCGGATAAGCCAATAACTGTTAAGCCAATCAGCACTGATATTCCTGCTTTATCCTGGCGTAACATCTCCACATCTCGCTGCTCTAAAACCAAGAGTTCCCGAGTGGTTTGTAAACCAATAAAACTTTGTTTGGGTCCTTGGAGGAGTAATAGATCCCCAAAGCGTAAGGGAACTCGTCCTAATGGACCCTTGACCAGTTCTGAGCCTCTACGCACGGCTAACACCGTGGCGTTATAACGTTGTCGAAAACGAATTTCTTTGAGAGTAGTTCCAATTAAACGAGAGTTCGATAAAATCAAAACTTCGCCAATTTTATCTTCCTCAGAACTCAAAACTGATTCTAATGAAGTTTGGCTAAACTTTACATCTGCAAAGAGTTCTAATCCTCGTTCTTCACGAATTTTAAGTAAGTCTTCTCGGCTACTGCGAACCACTAAGACATCGCCTGCTTGTAGGATTTTGTCGGCTAAGGGTTGCGCGAAGCGAACCTTATCTCGTAGTAATTCTAAGACATCTAAGTCGAATTTTCGCTGAATCCCACTGTGACTTAATGTTTCTCCAACTAGACTCGACTGAGGGGTGATCACTAATTCACTGACATAATCTCGTAAGCCATACCCTTGAGTAAACGATTCATTCTCGGTTTTGCGAGTGGGTAAAAGAGAAGCTGCAAATAGGGTCAAGTAAAGGAGTCCAAACAAGAAGATGAAAATACCTGCTTTGGAAAACTCGAAAATAGTAAAGGGTCCATAGCCTAATTGGTCTGAAAGTCCACTAGCTAAGATATTCGTTGATGTCCCCACCAAGGTTGTCATTCCCCCTAAAATCGAAATGTAGGAGAGCGGAATCAACAATTTAGAGGGTGAACGTTTTTGTTTGCGGCACCAATCTTCAACAATTGGCAAGAAAATGGCAATAACTGCTGTATTATTGATAAACCCAGAAATGGGTCCCACGATAATCCCTAAAGTAAAAATTTGCTGATTTGATGTTTGTCCACCCCAACGAATTAAAAAGTCACGAATAATTTGAATGACCCCAGTCTTGGCAATTCCTGCACTGAGAATAAACATGGCCATCACGGTCACAGTTGCCGAGTTACTAAAGCCAGATATTCCTTCTTCGGGAGTGACTAATCCGCATACCATTAGTAATACGGTAACAGACAAGGCAATGATATCTGGCGGAAGGAATTCACTGACAAAACCAATCAATGCTAACACCAAGATAACCAGGGTCAGAATAATATCCATTTAGAGGTATCTTGAAATTTTTAGGACAACTTACTATTCTAGTTGAAATTCTTTGAGAATAGGGGATTATTTTGTCTTTACAACCTCGTGAGAGTCCATCGGGATAAATTAACTCTTGAGATTGGTCTTGAGGGACTCGAAGATTTGCTAGTATGGGGCTGACTAGCTCAGTTCGGGATTTAACGATGAAGCGTTTAAATGGTCGTGCCTTGGGGATTCTACGGGAGGAGCTTGAGAGGGACAATCGAGGCGATGTGGGGGAGCGGGTTGTTCGTAAGTTGCTACTTCAGAAGTTGCAGGGATTAGCGAAACAAGAGGGGACTCCCCTGAGTGAACCTCAACTGAAACGAGTCATCCATAGCGACTATCCTGCTTTCCCTGTTGCGGTGATTGAACGAGCGGCGAAAGCGAATAATCCCTCGAAAGCGCGAACCCTAGTCATGGCCCTGACGGCTACGGTGGCTGGAGTTGCGGGACTTGTGGGCTTTGTCGCCTTGGCTAATCTACCCTATCCGATGATTCGTCGCCCGATCGCTCAACACGCTCCGCTTCTCTTGTTGCCTAGTTTTCTGAGTATGGATGAGAATTACCGAGAGGCGATCGCCCTGGTGGAACAATCAGATCAGTTAGTTAACCAAGCCACCAGTGCGGCGGATTTGGAGTTGGGACAAGAGAAGGTGACGCAGGCCCAACATCATCTCGATCAACTTCCCGTCTGGTTTCTAGGCTATTACCCGGAACGGTATTGTACGTTTTTTGGCTGTTCTTGGAACTTTACTCATGACGAGTTTGAGACGGCCCGCAAGGCGATCGGGCGCATGGATGTGGTGATATTTCAAGAAAAGAATGCTCATGATACCTTAGAGGAGGTCTTAGGGGAACTCCAGGCCGCGCGATCGCAATACCGAGAGGCCACAACCTACCAAGGTGCTGAAGCGGCCCTAGAAGATTGGCAAGCCGCCATCGATCGCCTACACCTAATTCCCTCACAAACCCTGGCCGGAGAATTAGCCCGAACCCATATAACCGCAGCCAACCGGGACTTACAACAGGCCCGGCGCAGTCTCAATGGCAATTAACCGTCCACAATAGGCCCCACATCCTCCCCCTCTTGCCTCAAAATGGTGCGTTCCGGCAGTTTTGGCCGGGTTGGTTGAGCCCAAAAACGTGATGAAGCCGGAACGCACCCTACCCGACTGTTCCGAAGTTCCGAAGTTCCCTGTTCCCAGTTCCGAAGTTCCCTGTTCCCTATTCCCCCTACAACTGCCCAATCATTTTATGAGTTTGGGGAACCACTCGAACCTGCCGAATCGTGCGTTTCATCATCGTTTGCCAAGCCAAAACCTGCTCAGGATCAGGCACAACAGCATCACGAAACGAATCCCGGCGTAAGGCTTCATTGGTGGCTCGCAGAACCCCATTCAGGGGAGTCACCGGTTGTAGATAAATGGGGGTATCGGGGCTAACTCGGGATACCAAATGAGCCACTCGTTCGAGTTCTTGGGCGGGGGTGCGATCGCAGACAATGGTTTTGACAAACACCGACACCCCAGCCTCATGACATTGTCTCAAAAACAACTCATGTTCCTCCCACCAAGTTTCCCCACTGGTACTGGGTAACTTAATATCCATCCCCACCAAATCTAAATAGGGGAGAATTGGCTCTAATTTATCGGGACGGTGTCCCCCAGTCTCTAAGTAAACTGGTAGTCGGGTGCGTCGGCGGACTTCCGGCAAAAACTCCGCCAGAAACGGGGCGTGTAAGAGGGGTTCTCCTCCCGTCAAACTAAGACTGTCATGCAGCCCCGGTCGATTTTGGCGTTCAACCCAAGCGGCCAACACCTCGACGGTAATCGGATTATCATACTCATCAAAATCCCGTAATCCCGGTGTGCGTTCAATGCGACAACGAGCCGGAGCGTGCCAGGTATGGGCGCTATCACAGTAGAGACAGCGTAAATCACAGAGGGCGAAACGGATAAAAATTTGCCGAGTGCCGATATTTGCGCCTTCTCCCTGAATGGCGGAAAAGACTTCAACAAGTCGCGCAGTTTGCCCCTTAGTCATGGCCACCTCCCAATTTATCTAGTCAGATCACGGTTGAGCTAGGTTCTATCCCTTGCCCCCTAAGGTCTGGTAGGCCTCTAAAATGATAGACTCAGTTTCTTGCCAACTTAGACATTTGTCGGTAACGGAGACACCATAACGGAGATCTTTGAGGTTTTCAGGGATTTTTTGGTTCCCTTCAAAGAGATTTGACTCCAACATCATGCCCACAATCGAAGAGTTACCAGCCTGGACTTGTTGAATGACATTTTGAAACACCCCCGACTGACGGCGATGGTCTTTCTGGGAGTTCCCATGACTGCAATCAACCACGAGGCGAGGGGGGAGTCCCGCCGCTTTCAATTGTCCTTCAACTTCGGCGATAGAGTCAGCATCATAATTAACGGTTCCGCCTCCACCCCGAAGGATAATATGGGCATAATCGTTGCCGCTGGTGTTGAAAACGCTAACGGAACCATTATCGTCAATTCCCAAAAAACTATGGGGTTCTCGGGCGGCTTTCATGGCGTTGAGGGCAACTTCGATACTGCCATTAGTGCCATTTTTTAAGCCAACGGGCATCGAGAGTCCACTGGCCATTTCCCGGTGGGTTTGCGATTCAATAGTGCGAGCGCCGATCGCCGACCAACTGAGGACATCGCTAATATATTGCGGCACAATCGGATCGAGGGCTTCGGTGGCGGTGGGTAGCCCGAGATCGGCAATGTCAACCAGGAGTTGGCGAGCCAAGAGTAAGCCTTTTTGGATGTGGAAGGAGTCATCCATATCGGGGTCATTGATTAACCCTTTCCAGCCAACGGTGGTGCGGGGTTTCTCGAAATAGACGCGCATCACCAGTAGGAGTTTGTCTTGGACGCGATCGCTCAACTCCCGCAGCCGTTGCGCGTACTCTTTAGCCGCGTTGACATCATGAATCGAACAGGGGCCAACGACCACAAAGCTACGGGAATCGCGGCGATCGAGAATGGCCTCAAGTTGCTGGCGAGACTCAACAATTGTCTGTTCGGCGCGATCGCTCAAGGGAACCTGGGCCTTCATCTCAACCGGTGGTTGCAGAACCTTGGCGTTGGCAATATGGGTGTTAAAGAGTTGTTGCGGCATGGTTTGCGGCATGATGAGCAGTCTAGGTCGGGAGCGGCGGTGCTAAGGTTAAAGCCTGAGTATTCATCTTAAACCAGTTCTCGGACGAAGGATATCTCGAAATTCTCACAAACCCCGATTCGCGAGCTAGATTCAGATGGCCAATCGGGCTAAAACTCCTCTGAGTCTGGAGATTGAGCGATCGCCGCCTGGGAGCGTTTCATTAACTCGGTCACCGTCAGGAACTCATAACCTTGCTGTTGCAGGGTTTCAATCAGCTGCGGTAGGGCCGCGACAGTGTGATGACGGGGTCCGCCGCCATCGTGCAAGAGAACGATCGCCCCAGGGTGCATCTCGGCGAGAACCTGATCGAGAATCTCCGACTGGGTGAGAAAATAATCGGAACTATCGACAGACCACATGGTAATCGCATGGTTCTGGCGGGCGCTATAGGGGGTTAGGGCGTTGTTAAGATAACCGCCGGGGGGACGAAACAGTTGGGTTCGCACTCGCGTATAGTCGTAGATCACTTCGGCGGTGCGCTCAATTTCTCGGTCGGCCTCGGCTTCGCTGTTGACGATGTAGGGATGAGACCAAGTATGGTTTCCCAGGAGATGTCCCTCGGCGACGATGCGTTGTAATATCTCGGGATAGCTAGAAATGACTTGGCCGAGTACGAAGAAGGTGGCGAGGATGTCGTAGCGTTGTAAGATATCCAGGATTTGCACAGTGTAGGGGGACGGACCATCGTCGAAGGTTAAAGCGATGGCGCGATCGCCCGGGGCTAGGGGCAGCGATCGCACAATTTGACCTTGATAGGCTTCGGGGACAAATTGCTCGATATCTGGGGGAATGCGATTTTGTTCGAGTTGAAGTTGTCTATTGGCTTTAAGTCGTTCTAATCGTGCGACAGACATTGCGGTATGTTGTTTGACATGATCTTCAACTGGGGCAGCTTGCAATGGTAACAGTCTTGGCGTATAAACTACCGGACGCATGGCGAGTAAGGGGATTGCCCCGAAGAGTAAAACCAGCACGACCATAACAACCTGGACGGAAAAACGGCTCCAGGTCAAGATATGGCTCGGTCGAGTCATGAAAGACGTCACAGAATTAACGACTGTCATGGTGTGCTTACGGTTCTTTAACATCTTGTAAACAATTGGTACAACTTCACTGTTCTTTAGCTCCTGAAGTGCCCTCATCTTTTATAATTTAAGATGGTGATGCAGTAGAGGTAAATGGGGTGCTTCAATTTTTGGGATTCTCGCAACGGGTTAACCGAGAATGGGTTAAAAGGCATTACGGTTGGTTTCTCTTGTCTTTCCCTCTCCTAGTTTTGGCGATCGCCGCTGGTCTATCCCCGACCGTCGCACCAAGTTCTCGGGCGATCGCCCAAGAACGACTCGACAATTCTGGGAGTTCTGCCGACGGGATTTATCTCTATGGGGAGTCTCCCCAGCCAGGGGTTTTGGGTGTGGCGTATTTGGTCTTAGAATCACGAAACAATCAGGTTGTTGGTGGCTTTTATATGTATCATTCCTCCTTCGATTGTTTCTATGGGCAAATAACGAATCATTCCTTACAAGTGACGGTGGTTCCAACCTATGAACAGGACAATTATCCCTATGCTGTTCAACGCTCAGATACGGCGATCGCCAGCTCCAACCCCTTACCAATCACACCTGAGCTTGAAGGGTTTTATCGGATTCAAACTGCCGATGACGTGGCGAACCGAGTGCTAGAAAACTGTCGTAATGGCTATGCAGATTTAGTTTGGCAGTAACTTAGATCTGAGTCAAATGGTGTTAATACCAGGTTCAGGAGTCAGGTTGCTCAAAACGTTTCAACCTGACTCCTTGATGTTTAACTATTCACCAAATAGCGCCGCAGGAAACTCTCCAAAGATTCCATCTGAATGTCAAACACCGATTCTAGGCGATGAATTTCTTCCGATGTACAGAAAAACTCATTCGCCAACAGAATGCGTAAGGTTCCGAGCGATCGCTGTAATTCAGGATTGATAAAACCAACCGCTGAGCGAACCCCATCTAAAACACTTAAGGGAAGATTGACAACAAAGGGATCTTTCTGAAAAACGCGACCAAAAATTTTCGGGATATCATCCCGGTTGAGAATTTCGGGGCCACCCACCGCAAAAATTTGATTTCGCGCCGCCTCTCGCTGGGTGGCTTGAATGGCAATTTCAGCTAAATCATCAGGACTGAGAATTGACGAGCGATTCTTGAGATCGCCGATGGCAAAATAGAGTCCCGTATCGCGAAATCGCTCCGCCAAGGGTAAGAGATTAGACGCAAACCCCGACGGACGCAGAATCGTATAGGTCAACTCACTCTTTTGTAAGGCGTTTTCCACCTCCCGTTTAGCCTTAAAGACCGGCGAATCTTGGTAGCCGCGATCGGTTCCTAACACAGAAACATAAACAAACTGCTCAACCCGATTTTCCTGACCAAAATCCATTAAATCAATGTTGGCGCGGTAGTCAATGGCTTGAGCTTGACCCCCATCAGAGCCATGAGCGCTGATAATATAGCGAACATCACGACAGGCCTTGCGGATATCTCGTTCTTGGGCTAAATCACCGATAAAAATTTCAGCGCCTCGTTGTTCGAGTTCAGCATAACTCGACGACAGTCGTACAAAGGCTCGCACCGGGAGATCGCGATCGCGCAATCGCCGTACAATCCGTTTGCCGACACTTCCAGTTGCACCAGTGACTAAATACATAAAGCAATTTCCGTTTTAAACTTAAACAGGTAACCATTGAGGGGCAATCGTCACCGTGATCGATCACCTGTGGGCATTACCTATGCTTGCTATTGTATTTGCCTTGGGCGCGTCTATCGGCAGTTTCGCCAATGTGGTAATTTATCGCCTCCCGGCGGGACGTTCCCTACTCCATCCGCCCTCTCGCTGTCCCCATTGCGGCCATACCCTAGGTAAAGGGGAAAATATCCCGGTTCTGGGTTGGTTGCGCCTCAAAGGACGTTGCGCCCATTGTCACGCCCCCATTTCCCCTCGCTATCCCATTGTCGAAGCGGTGACAGGATTGCTCTTTTTAGGGGTATTTCTGCGCTATCAGGTGTCCCTAACGACGTTTGGCTATTGGCTGTTTTTAACCGGCTTATTGATTTTGGCTCTCATTGACTGGGATACGATGATTCTGCCGAACCCCCTCACCCGCTTAGGAGTCATCTCAGGCTTGCTCTATCATTGCCTACAAGGCTGGCAAGGGGACTCAGCTATAGGGGGCCTCATGCAAGGGATTTTCGGGGCTGTCCTGGGCATTTGGCTGGTGGATGCAGTGCGGTTTTTGGGGTCGTTGGCTTGGGGGAAGGAGACGATGGGGGCCGGTGATGGTAAATTGTTGGCCGCTATTGGCGCCTGGTTAGGCCCCGGATTGATGGTGATTAGCGGCTTTTTAGGGGCCTTCCTCGGGGCGGTCATCGGTACAGGGGCGATCGCCCTGGGACTGTTGAGGCGATCGCAACCCATGCCCTTTGGTCCCTTTCTCGCTCTGGGCGGAGCCATTGCAGCCATTTGGGGCGAGACGTTGCTCAAGCTTTATTTAGAGATCTTTTTCCCCGCTGGAGTGCTTTAAGTATGACGGCTTTAAGTATCACTGTCGTCCCGAGGACGAATCACGCCGTTATAGATTAGATCCACCTCCCAGGTTTCGGGATCAACGACGACTACCGTTTCTGTGGTGTAGTTTGACTCCCCAGGCGCTCGTCCGAAAAAGTTAAATTCAAGCTGGCCCGCTTCTGTAACCCGATAGGGAGACTCAGCTGAGGGACCGTGCATCGCCGGTTCGGCCCGGTACACCTGTAATCCTCCGTTGAGTCGTTCTGCGAATTGACGGGCCTGGTTCTTGGCGCGGTTAAGGTCGAGGGGGGACAGAGAGAACGCCTCCAACGCGGGATCATTCATCGGCATCTGAGCTTGAGCCTGAGCCGGCTCAATCGTGACAGAGGGAGCCGTGAGGAACGTCAGCAGGATAAGCGGGAAAGCGTGTTTCATCAAAATTTCCTCAACAAATTTAGGGTTAAATCGCCTACCGTTCAGAGTATCCTGGGGGAAGAGCAGAGAACCTCCGATAATTCCAGATCCCAATCTGCCACAAGAAATCGCGTTTGAGTCCCGGAATTTGATAGGATGCGATCCATGACAGAGATCCTTGACTTAACCGTGACCGGCTGAGGCTCATACTCTGGCCTCAGCCACGAGATTGCTTTTAAAAATCCCAGAACTTCATGTCTCTATTTGATTGGTTTGCCGACCGACGCAAGTTAAATTCCATCGGTCAGAAGCAGCAAGAACGAGAAATCGCCGAGGGGCTTTGGACAAAATGTGAGTCCTGTGGCGTCTTGACCTATAGCAAAGACTTAGCCGCAAACCACATGGTTTGTCCTGAATGCGGCCATCATGGTCGCATTTTTAGCGACGATCGCATTCAACACCTAATCGACCGAGAGACGTGGCAACGCCTCAATAGCCACTTACGTCCGACGGACCCCCTAGGATTTTGCGATCGCAAAGCCTACCGCGATCGCCTCAGCGATTACCAAAACAAAACCCAACTCAATGATGCCATCCAAACCGGGTTTGGAGACCTCGATGGCTTACCCGTGGCCCTGGGGGTCATGGACTTTCGCTTCATGGGAGGAAGCATGGGATCAGTCGTGGGGGAAACCCTGACCCGGTTGATCGAAGCAGGAACCGCCGCTCGCCGTCCCGTGATTATTGTCTGCGCCTCCGGGGGTGCGCGGATGCAAGAAGGGATGTTGAGCCTCATGCAGATGGCAAAAATTTCTGGGGCCTTGCAGCGGCATCGTCAAGCCCAATTGCTCTATATCCCCATCTTGACCCATCCCACCACCGGCGGCGTGACGGCCAGTTTTGCCATGTTAGGTGATATTATCCTGGCTGAACCGAAAGCAACCATCGGGTTTGCAGGACGGCGGGTGATTGAGCAAACCTTACGCCAGAAACTCCCCGACGATTTTCAATCGGCTGAAGATTTGCTTAACCATGGATTTGTCGATGCCATTGTGCCACGGCCTCAACTGAAAGGACTCTTGGCTCAGTTGATTCGTTTGCATCATCGCTCTCCCGAGCGGGAGCATCATCGAGTTGCTCGTCCTTTAACGAATGATGTCATCGCCCTGGACGTTTCCGGGTCAAGTGAGTCAACGTAGCACGCGAAAGATGACAATCCTTAAACCACCTGCTCTAACGTCCCCAGAGTCTGGCATGATATGTGTACTGACAAGAAATTTCACAGCTTGTCCCACATTCAAGCTTTGCTGAACATCAATAACGTTTAGAGGAAAACAATGCTAAAAAAATTCTTTTGGCTGGCGATCGCCACGGTCGTCTTAGTTTGGAACCTCGGCAACAACAGCGCCATGGCGTTGGAACTAGATGCCGAAACCCGTACCGTGACCTTGAACGAACAAGGGGAAACCGTCACCTTGTCCCTCGAACAAGCCACCCGAGGAAAGCGCCTATTTGGGGATATTTGCGCTCAGTGCCACCCCGTTGGCCTGACGAAGACCAACCCCAACGTCAACCTAAGTTCCGAGAGTTTAGCCCTAGCCACCCCCCGCCGGGATAATGTTGAGGCCCTGGTGGATTATATGAAAAACCCCACCACCTTTGATGGTGAGTTTGACATTTCTGAACTGCACCCGGCCACCTCGAGTGCAGACATTTTCCCTGAGATGAGAAATTTAACAGACGACGATTTGTTTAACATTGCCGGGCATATTCTGATTCAGCCCAAACTACGTGGAACCCAATGGGGTGGTGGTAAGGTTTATAACTAAGCCCCGATTTGCACCCTTGCAGGTTTGAGAGAACCGGGCGATCGGCTAGTGCGATCGCCGGTTTTTTTCGATTTTGCCCTTTTTTGCCGTTTTTAGATGGAGAACAATCATGGCTTTTTATTCCAGCGCTGCTGCGGGAACTTGGCTCAAACGAACCCTGGCCGCGATGGCTGCGATCGCCGTCGTACTACTCCAGACCCCCCTCGCCCTAGCCGATGGCATTAACGCCGACGTGAAGCGTTATTTGACCCCCGATGGCCCCGCCGAAGTGAAGCTGGACGCTCAAGGCAACAGCGCCCGTTATAGCGGCGAAGCCCTAACCCGAGGCCGGGATCTCTTCATGGAAAACTGCGCCTACTGTCATGCCAACGGCTTAACGCTGCCCCTGCCGCCCATCTCCCTAACCTTGGCCGATCTCGCCGGCGCTACCCCGCCCCGGGATAACATTAATGGTTTTGTCACCTATCTCCGGGAACCTATGACCTACGACGGCTCAGAACCGAGTGACTGGTGTCGCCAAGTCCCCGAAAGTTGGCTAGCTCGCCCCGAACTCGAAGAACTGGCCGCCTTTACCCTCAGCGCCGCCGAAAAAGTTCCCGGCTGGGGAAGCGTTCCCTCCAACCGTTAAACCTGAACACCCCGGAACCTGAGTCCATTAAGAGCGGCGGCGAGGGGGAGTTCGAGTCTCGGCCGTTTCAGGATGTTCGATATAGGCATCATTCACATAGGCATCATCAAGGGAATCATAAAGAGCCGCCTCATACTCCCACTCAGGGGCGGTTGACGCTTCTTCGGGTTCCTCATAGGGAATCTCGACGGTGATTTCGGCCCCATTCACCACCGCTCCGAGAACCCGAACTCGCTCTTCAGCTTCTTCGAGCATTTCAGCATATTCATTGAGCAACCCTCCTTGAGTCACACCGGGACGGGCCACGAGTAGCAAGCCATCGGTAAAGGGTTCGAGAGCTAGAGTATCATCGCAGCGACTCAAGGCGGGGGAATCGACCACCACGAGATCAAAGCGGGCGCGGGCCTGGATTAACAGTTGTCGTAGTTCACTTGATTCGATAATAGCCGGCACATTTCGCTGTGGCCCCGGACTGGGAACCACATAGAAATTGGGGACATCTGGAACTAAATGAGCATTCTGATTAAGGCTGTCGTAGTGGCGTAAGGGTTCCGTTAACCGTTGTGGGTCTAAGGCCAGTTTCAAAACGTCGGCCCGAGAGGGCGATCGCACATCCGCTTCAACCAACAGCGTCCGCTTCCCTGAACGAGCCGCTGCGATCGCCAAATTATAGGCCGTCAAGGACTTACCCTCCTCGGCGGCAAAACTGGTCACCAAGACAATACGTGGCGGCGTCCCTTCGAGTCGTTGTAAATTACTGCGGACTCGTTCGTAATACTCCAAATAGGGAGAATGAGGCGATCGCAGCAGTGGGAAAGGATTTTCCTCAAATGGATCTAAAGACTCGATGTGAGGAATCGTACCCAAGACCGTCAAATCCCGTCCTTCTAAAGCACCTTGGACCTCCTCCATCGTATAGAAACGTCCTTCGAGAGCCGAGAGACCAAAAATCAACACCGCCCCGGCGGCCAATCCAGCGCCTCCCCCAATCAGCACCAACATAAAGATATTCGCCGCCTCCTCCCGTTGTTCTTGCACCTGAGGATCTTGAGCAATACTGAGGTTACTGACGGTTTCAGTGCGGGCCGATTCCGCATCAATCAAGCGGGCCTGCAACTGATTAAACAGAGACTTATGAATCGCCACCACTTGACTGAGTCGTTCCCGTTCCAACTCTAAATTGGGCAGATTTTGGTACTCAACCCGTAACTCATTCTCCACCTGCTCAGACCGGGCCAAGTTCTGCACCAACGTCTCTCGCTGCCGTTGTAATTCCACGAGCTGATTCGCCATCTCTTGACGAGCCGGGTCCAGGCTGCTTTGGACTCGAATCCGTCGGCTATCATACAGCGGAGTCCCAACCCCGTCACCGCCAATCACTTCCCGAGCGCGGTTTTCCAGTAAGCGCTCCAGTCCAGACAACTGACGGCGTAACTCAACCACTTCCGGGTGATCTGGCCGTAGGGTTTGACGCAACAAGGCTTGTTGGCTTTCAATTTGGTGAATCTGTCCCCGCAGATTATTAACAATGGGATCGCGACTGAGGGCAGAAGACGTATAGGCCTCATCAACGGTTAACCCCAAACGCGCTTCGAGACTCTGCATTTGGGTTGTCACTTCCTCGATTTGCCGTTCGAGTTGTTCCTGCTGGTTCTCAGCACCGCGAATGTTGTTGACCAAAACGCCATCGCGACCCAAAATCAAGGCCGCTCCTTCAATACGGTCAAACTGAACCAGACGATCCTCGGCCTCTCGTAAATCGGCTTCAACTTCAGGAATGCGCTCGTTGAGAGCAGCAATGAGGACATCAAGTCGTGAGGTGTTGAGCCTTAGGCTTTTCTCAACGGCCGACTCCATCAGCAACTGCACCACCTCTTCGGCTCGCTCTGGTGTCGAATCGACATAGGAAAATTTATATAACTTTGGCCCATCTCCTCTGGGGGTTTTGAGTTGGGCAGATTTAACCTTTTTAGGGGGGATTCCAACCTGTTGCGAGATCTGCTCAGCTACCTGGTCATCAATCAAAAACTCCCGATTCAGAGCCTGTAAGCCTTGCTCTTGAATAGTTGGTCCAGTTTCTGAGACGGTCACCGGTTCCTGATTAAGACTCATCACACCCGAAGCGTTATAACTCGGGGGAGGCGGTTCTTCTAAGCCCAGGAGGCCGGATACGCCGACCGCAAGGGCAAAGACGGCAAATCCGGCGAATTTATACTTGCCGAAGGCAATGACATACCGTTTGACGATTGAAGGGGCCACAGTTGATTTACCTAGTTGAGTCCTATTTATAGTTTAGAGGTTAGAGACGGTGAGTTGACCGTCAAAGGCTTAGTTTTCATTATTTGTATCACCTCCCGGACCAAATAGATTATCCGCACTATTGGAGAGTTGATCAAAGAATAAGAGAAATCCTAAGACATCTCGGAAGGGTTGGGTAAAGGTATTGAGGAAGTTGCCGAGTTGGGTAATCAGGTTTCGTCCGACGACGATCACATCTCGATCTTGCAGCAGGGGATTTTCCTCCATATTCCCCATGATGGCTTCTCGTACATTGTAATGTCGAGTGACGGGTTCGCCGGCTTCTTCATCAAAGCGAATTAGCGCCACTCGACCTAAGCGAGCGGTATTGAGGGGAACGCCGGCCACGGCATCGGCTAAGCGACTACCTGCGGGTAAATCTTGTCGTCCGGCGGAGTTCCCGGGACGACTGATTAAACGCACGACAATGCGTTGTTGGGAGAGACTGGTGCGGGTCATTAGTTCGGCATCGTAATCCTCTCGGTCTTCGGGGCGAATTTCGGGGACAATAATCACGTCGCCATCTTCGAGACCCAGTTCGGGGAGGGGCCGTCCTTCGAGGAGGGGGGTAAACAGATCCAGTTCTCGTTCGATCGCCGTCCCATCAGGAAGGCGACGACGGACGAGAATACGTCGCAGGTCAGCGGTGGTTTTGGTTCCCTGGGCCGCCACGAGAGCACCATCAACTTCGGGGGCGGGACGAGAAGAAAAGTCGTAGAAGCCGGGACGCACCACTTCACCGGTGATAGTGATGGCGATGGGTTGGGCGGTGGTGGAGACGAGGGCGGTTCGTTGCAGGATGTCGCGATCGTAGTTGGAGTCAAATTCTCGGGGTCGAGTGGGAACCCGAATCACATCTCCATCCCGTAGCCGCACGTCGGGAATGGCTTGGCCGAGAATGAGGGGAGTATGGAGGTCAAAGGTTTGAGTGATCTGTTCTCCGTTCGGAAACCGTCGCTCCACGGTGACTTGTCGCAGGTCGGCATCCATGGTCACGCCACCGGCGGTCAGGAGGGCTTGAACGAGGGGAGAGTTGGGGGCGATGGGGAAGAATCCGGGCCGTTCAACTTCACCGGTGACGGTGATTTGAGATTCCCGTGGTTGGGCGAGAACCACCTGAACTTCGGGGTTGACGACGAATTGGTTGAGGGAGTCTTCGAGGAAGTCGGCGGCTTCGTCAACGGTTAAACCTTGTAGGTTGATGGTTCCGAGGAGGGGAACGAAGATGGTTCCTTGGAAGGAGAGTTGGGCGGTGGTGCTGAGGTCTTCAAAGGGGGGTTGGACAACAATAGACACTCCGTCGCCGATGTCGAGGCGATATTCTTCCCAGTCCACACTGTCAATGGGAACATCCTCGGATTGAGGTCGCCGGGGATCTTGAAGGATGGCTCGGGGAAGTTGTTCGGAGGCGGGGAATTGGTCGAGGCGATCGCGTAACCACGTCTCTAAATAGTCCATGGTTTGGCGATGTTGCGCTTCTGACTGGGTCTCGATTTGTTGCCATTGAGGCGAGAATCGCGGTTGAGGAACGCTGGGATCTAGGATCTGTGGATTGGCTTCGGGTTCGCCAGTTGTCTCGTTGTCGGGGGAGTCCTGGATTGCGGGAAGCGTCTGAATTTGGGCGATCGCCTTGGCCATGGGCAGCACTTGAATGGCCAGGAGTACGGCACCGGAGACCACGGCGGTACGACAACGCCAGGAGGGGAAGGAGAGGAAGGAGAGAAAGGGAAACTGGGTCATGGCGAATCTCGGGCTTCGAGAGGACATGGCGGGGTAGAAGATGCAGATCCCCTGGAATACCCCTGGAATAGTCCTTGACAGCGTTATTGGGAGCTTGTCTCGGCGGTGAAGCCCTGTTCGATGAGAGCTTCATGAACCTCTTGGGCAAAGGCTTTGATGAAGGGACGGGCGGCTTCGACGGGGCTGAGATGCTCGATGGGAACAATTAGAGATACGGCTACCCAGGGAAGGCGACGACCTTGTATGCGAGCCATGCGATCGCGCCAAAACCAACGCACTAGGCTGGGATTGCCACCGCTTTCCCAAGCATACCATTGGGCAATGGCAAAGCTGCGCTGTTCGGTTCGGCCTCGGAAGTAGCGGACGTGAACGGTTGTCTCTTGTCCGGGGGTGTTGCTCGGGCTAAATTCAATCTGTTGATATTGGTCTTCAGTCCAGGTTTGTCCCTGGGCTCGTCCGAGTCCCCGCACGTCAAGCCATTCCATCTGAGGTTGGGCGGAGGTCCCGGTTTGGACGCGCTGGGGACTCATGAGGATGGTGGCGCGATCGCAACGGGTACGGGACCCGCAATCGCTCGGGGCTTCTGTGGATTGATTGCTGTCCCAGGTCAGGGTTTGCATAACCCAGTCGTTGGGACCAAGCCGTACGTTCTGACGATCAACGCTGGTCCAATTTTCCAGGCTTAATCCTTCTTCTGTGAGCTGTTGTAGGGAGGAAATTGGAGCCTCGGGAATGGCGTCAATGGGAGGTTTCCCTTGCAGATATTTGGGAATTGCACCGAGGAGGAGCAAAATCACGAACACGGCGATCGCCGCTTTGGCAAACCAGGATGAGCCGGATGTGGCTGTTGAGGGGTTAGCCGTTGAGAGAGATTTATCGACAGTCATAACAATTGAGGTTCCTAGGCAGTCCGCAAGGGCGATCGCCCCTCTCTGTTATAGCAGGGTTCCCGCCGGCTGCTTCAGACATCCCAGCCGGGTGACATCGCCGTTCCCATAGCAAAAGGCTAGAGGTGGTCTTACCCCTAGCCTTTTTGCCTTGATTTTTGAATGGGCAGAGAGAGACTCGAACTCTCACGGCCGAAGCCGCCACATTTTGAGTGTGGTGCGTCTACCAATTTCGCCATCCGCCCGTTGCGTTGGTTTTGTCACTATAGCACCTTTTACTCTGATTTAACAAGTCAGAATAATTTTGGCTGCTGGCCCAGCGATCAATCTCCCGCGCTCGTAGAACTGGAACTGGATGGCTCAATTGTTCGGTTTGCAGTTGTTTGAGGGCGTCTCCGAGGGCATCATCGCTGATGTCATCATAGGAGCGGGCTTGTTCTAGGAAGGCATCTAGGTTCAACTGTGGGGAGAGTGTTGGGGAACCGCCGGCCAGTTTCATCAACACTGACATGACGGTGCGAGGGTTTTGGGTGGCTAACAAGGCGGCGCGATCGCAGCTAAACTCGGCACAGCGCAGCCATTCCAACATTTGCGCCTGTAAACTCTGGGCCACGAGGGTTCCCCAATTTGGCACTTGCCCCACCGCGAGGGTAATTAAGTTGGCTAAGGTCAAATAGACCCCATGTTCGCATTTGAGATGTCCCAATTCATGGGCAATCACAGCCTGGGTTTCTTCGGGGGTTAACAGTTCAATTAACGAGGTATGCAGCACCACAAAGGCTTGTCGTCCCCGCATGGCAAAGGTGTAGGCATTCGGCACTGGATGTTGGCGGACATACAATTGCGGTGCTTCGACATCCAACACCTTTGCCGCCTCAACCAGTAACTGATGCAGTTCGGGGAGTTGCTGTTCGCTGACGCGCACCCCCGAGGCGATATTTTCGAGATAAAAATACTGTTCTCCCAAAGCCCCCAACAAATTTCGCACCAGTAAATCGACGCCAGGAATCTGTTTTAGGGCTGTGGTGGCCTGTAAATCGAGGGGATGACGGAACTGTTCCGACTTTAGCCCCAGCAAGAGGGTTTTGGGAAAAGACATGATGAGGAGGAGGAAAAACTAATCTTGTCTAAGTGTACATAGTTTGGAATAGTTAATAGTGAATAGTGAATAGTGAATAGTTGATAGGCGGCCCTAAAAGGCAAACAGTGAGTCAATCCAACGATGGCTCACTGTTTGGGCTAGTGACTTATTGTCGCTAGTCAGATGAAATAATACAGCGATAATGGTAGTAAACCTTGCTTAGCAAGTGTTTTACTACTTTTAACCGTCCATTTTCAACTGTCTATTTTTCAAGCTCTATCCGATGAAGGTTAGGGGGTGCTGTCGTTGGTGATGGCCACTCGTTCGACCTGAGCGCCGAGTTTTTGGAGTTTTCCGGCTAGATTTTCGTAGCCGCGATCGAGATGTCGTAACTCCTGGACAATGGTTTTGCCTTCAGCCGCTAATCCAGCTAACACCAGAGCGGCTGAGGCTCGTAAATCCGTGGCCACCACGGGAGCGCCTGAGAGCATAGGAACCCCACGAACTACGGCAATATTGCCTTTAACGCGAATATCAGCCCCCATCCGCTGCAATTCCGCCACATGACGCAGGCGATTTTCAAAGACCGTTTCCGTGATCACACTGCTACCGTCACTGAGGGTGAGTAGGGCCATAAATTGGGCCTGCATATCAGTAGGGAATCCGGGAAAGGGTTGGGTTTCGATATCGACCGCTTCGATCGCCCCAGGGATGACTCGCAGGCGGTCAGGAGCATCCATGACCACCTGAGTCCCTGCGGTACGTAACTTGGCAATGGCAGCCGTTAGATGGTCAGGAATGACCGGTGAGAGGCTAATCTCGGACTGGGTAATGGCGCCCGCCACCAGAAACGTGCCGGCTTCAATGCGATCGGGGACAATGCTGTAGTCGGCTGTATGGAGTTTAGGAACTCCCTGAATCCGAATCGTTTTGGTTCCCGCACCTTGAATGTGCGCCCCCATGGCGCGACAGAAGTTAGCTAAATCAATAACTTCAGGTTCTTGAGCCGCATTATCGAGGATGGTTTCCCCATCAGCGAGGGTAGCGGCCATCATTAGGGTTTCCGTAGCACCGACACTGGGATAGTCGAGATAAATTTTGGCCCCTTGCAAGCGACGTCGTCCACCGGCGATGCAGGCTCGGACAACACCATGTTGAATTTGAACATCAGCCCCGAGGGCCTGTAGGCCACGAACGTGCAAGTCAACGGGACGAGCGCCGATGGCGCAGCCACCGGGAAGGGGAACATTCGCCACACCCAGGCGAGCCAGCAGCGGACCAATGACGAAGAAACTGGCCCTGAGTTGACTAACGAGTTCGTAGGGAGCTTGGGATTGACCGATATGGGTTGCATCGATTTCCATCAGATCCCCGTCACGGCGCAGCTTAACCCCTAAGGCGCTGACAATTTGCGCCATTCGAGCAATGTCAACCAGTCCAGGGACATTGCGTAGGCGACAGGTTTCGGGGCAGAGCAAGGCGCCGGCAATCAGGGCCAGGGCAGCGTTTTTAGCGCCGCTGATGGTGACGTCTCCAGTGAGAGACTGCCGTCCCCAAATATGCAGAACGGACTCAGTCACTTCCGTAGCGGCGGTCAGTTCTTGCGTGTTGCTTGGCATAGGGGGATGTGCAGTATCAGGACGATTGGTGTTGGGATAGGGGGAACGGAGTTCCTTAGAGTCAAAAGAACGATTAATGGGTCTGTCCTCCAGAACGACAGTCTCAGCTCAGTAGAGATGAAAGGTTGGTTTTGATTTTATCCAAAACCTAGAACATGAGGTCTCAACAGCTTGAATCAGGTCAAGAACCTTTATCATTTCGCTCCAGGCCAGGAACGATGCACCCTGAGGCGCGATCGCCAACGGATCAACGCCTAAATTTAGGCATTAGCGTTACACGATATCATCAGGTTTGTCAATCCTATGACTGTCGCTTGACATTGAGGTGACGCGAAAAAACTCGCAACGTCAGATGAGATGACTCAGCATCAGCCAAGAAGACGAGGATACCGCCGGTTTTAACGGACTAAGGCTTTGGGATCAAACTGCTGTTGTAAGATCGCTTCGGCTGCTTGGGATGCAAGGGGACGGGAGAACCAATATCCTTGTCCGTAATGACAACCGAGATTTTGTAGGTATTGCAGTTGCTGTAGATTTTCAATGCCTTCAGCGATGGTTTTAATCTGTAAGTGTTGAGCCAAATTGACGATCGCCTGCACAATGGGAGGCTGGCCATCGCCGTTAAACAACCGCTCGATAAAGGAGCGATCTAATTTCAGAATTTGTATGGGAAAGCGGTGTAGATAGTTAAGAGAACAATAGCCAGTGCCAAAATCGTCGAGACAAAGGACGACTTGACGCTGTTGGATTTGTTCGAGCAGGCCGATGGCCGTATCAACATCTTCCATCAAGGCGGTTTCAGTGATTTCGAGTTTTAGGGTTTGTCCATCGAGATGGGTTTCGGCTAAAAGGGTATCGAGTTGCTCAATAAAGGCCGGCGAGAGTTGTTTTCCCGAGAGATTAATGCTCATCGAGAGGCGATCGCAGCCGCTCACTGTTTCTTGCCAAGATCGCAGTTGATAGCCAGCGGTGCGTAATACCCAGGCTCCCAGGGCTTGAATTGAGCCACTTTCCTCGGAAATGGGGATAAACTCGGAAGGAGAGATATTCCCATACTGGGGATGTCGCCAGCGGACGAGGGCTTCAAATCCAGTCACGGTTAAGCTTTTGAGACAGACAATGGGTTGATACACCACATTGAGTTCATTGCGATTAATCGCTCCTCGCAGGTCCGTTTCGAGTTGCAGCCGTCGTACGGTTTCACTGCGCATGGTGCGATCGAACAGGACATAGCCTTGGCTGGGTTTCTGCTTTTTCGCCCGATACAGAGCAATATCGGCATCCTGTAATAAATCTTGAGGTTGACGGTGACTCGGGTCTCCTGGCGCGATACCAATGCTAACTTGGGTAAAGATACGATGATTGGCCACTTGAAGGGGGTCTTGGAGAGACTGTTGTAGCCGTTCGGCCAGTTCAATGGCCTCGTCGAGATCGCGGATATTTTCCATCAAGATGGTAAATTCATCGCCACCGAGTCGAGCTAAAGCATCTCCCGGACGTAAACACAGTTCGAGTCGTTGGGCGATTTCTAACAGCAGGCGATCGCCCACTACATGACCGAGACTATCATTAACCCCTTTAAAATTATCTAAGTCCAGAAATAACAGTGCGAAACGATACTCCTGGTGACGACGCGATCGCCGCAAACTGCGTTCAAGTTGGGAGAGAAACCAGCCTCGGTTCCATAATCCCGTCAATTCATCATGAGAGGCGTTATAGCGCAGTCGTTGTTCAGTGCGTTTGCGTTCTGTGATATCCACCACAGACCCCTCATAGTAAAGCAACACTCCATGCTCGTTACGCACCGCACGGACATCCTCAGAAATCCAAACCACTGAACCATCGCGGCGATAGACTTCCGCCTCAAAACCTGACACAACGTTTTGGGTTTGTAACAGTCGTAGCAGTTTGCTGCGACGACTTGAATCAACATAGAGTTGGCGATCGATGTTATCGAGGGTACGAATCAAATGCTCCGGAGAATCATAGCCCAAAATCGTTGCTAAGGCAGGATTGGCACTGAGATAATAGCCCTCTGGAGAGATTTGAAAAATCCCTTCAATGGCGTTCTCAAAAATGCTGCGATATTTGCTTTCGGCCGTGGCCAGGGCTTGGATGGTACGCTGGCGATCGGTGATATCATTGCCAATACCAATAATAAATTCACAACACCCCTGGGGCCATTGACGAACTGAGCGACCATGCCAAGCCACCCACAAGATTCGTCCATCCCGTGTCATGAGAGAACTTTCGCTATGGGTCATATCTTGGAGATGAACCAGGCTCTGAAACATCTCTCGCACCCGTGGTTGCTCCTCAGGGGGAATAAACGTCGACAGATAATCTCGCCCGAGGACTTCGTGGCGGGAATACCCCAAAGCCGTCAGCATCGCTTCGTTCATGCGCAGCACCTCTCCTGAGGGAGAAATCGCGACAACAAATGCCGGATTCGCTTCAATCAGCGTATGATTAAACAGGCGTTCGCGATTGAGGGCAAATTCAACAGCGGTGCGATCGCCGCGTGGGGAACGAAGCCGTCGATACAGGCGACGTAGAAACAGTAAAATGTTTGTCAGCACAATTGTCGTCAGTACACCCATGAATCCCGTCAACGTCAGAGTTAGCCAAGATTCTAAGTCAAGTTGACCGAACTCACGTTGACTCCATTGAGATACGGTCAATCCCTGTGAGTCAGATAGGTAGCGCCGCCAAAGTTCTTGTCCTCGCCAAATTGCTAAGACAATGGGAATCATAATGACAGCAACTTTCGCCGTGGTCAGCCCAAAACGATCTCGGTTAGAATCCTCGGCTGTCATACGGCTCCCATCCAATGCAGTACCCATCCCAATCTATGTTCAATTCGCGATCGGCAGTCCCACTTCTAGGGTAGAACGGGGCAGACCGGTTTGAATGTTGTTTGAGACACAAAAGTCTGTAACCGAATCAGGGTAGTCTCAAGGGTCTGGCTTAACGTATCGGCAACAGCCATCAATTGTCCAAATCGACCCAGGGATAGGTCGGAAGCTAAGGGTCTCCCTTACAAGCCAGTTAGGAGTGGGATTTCCCGTAGTGTATCACTCTGATTCAAAAAACGATTGGGGGGAATGTCCCTCTATCGACATGGGCATGGGGGAATGAAAGCCTTTTGATGGGAACTTTTCGATCGCAGCCAACGACTTGTTATCATGTCCAAAGTTTTGGGGCTGTGGCTCAGATGGATAGAGCAAGCGCCTCCTAAGCGCTAGGTCGCGGGTTCGAATCCCGCCAGTCCCGTTGATGAATCGAATTAGCAACCCGGCAGCGGCGATGGTGTCAGGGGATTGCTATACACTGGAGGTCTCTCCCCTGTATGGTGATCTGATTATGGTTCGCACCTTTGATCTGATTGTTTTCGGTGATGAAGTTCCCGGTGTTTTAGCGTTAGTGACGGCGGCTCGTGAGTTGCGCCAGCGGACGGGGGATTGGCCGCGATCGCTGCTGATGCTCAAAGGCCCCGCGACGGGACTCATTGGCGGACATCTAGTGCGCGGCGGACTCTCCTATCTCGATCGCAGTGGCATTCCTGCCGATGTCCGTCGCCGTCATGGATTAGATACATTTGGTGATCCTCCGGCTATTTATCAAGAATTTCTCAAACGCGCCCAAGTCCAGTTTATTGCTCTCGATCCGTTGCGGGCGAATGCTGCCCTACGAGCCATGTTGGGGGAGGTGGGGGCCTTAATGACGGGACAGGCTGAGATCGCTGAGGTGTTGAAAACGCGATCGCGCCTCAGTGGTATCCGCTTGACGCGCGGTGAGACCTTTTTGGCGGGCCAGTTCATTGACGCTACAGTGAATGCTGAACTGGCCCAAGCCGCTGGAGTTAAGAAATTACAAGGATTTGCTACCTTCGGACTCCCGGAGGCGGAACTGCCGGTGACGCTGTGTTTTGAAACGGAGGGGGTGAGTGTCGCCAAAGTCCGGGAGGTGGAGGATTACTATTTACGCAATCTCCTCGATTCCCAAAGTTCGATGGGACAGCAATTATTGAAACTGGCTTCTGGGGGAGATCCTGGCATTGCTAAGTTTTTAGAGAACTCCCTAAGAGACGCTCAAGGACGACCGTTGAAACTCTATAGCGATCGCGATTTTATTGATGTGCGATCGCGCGCCCTCAGCATTGGCTACCATGCTCGCCGCAACCGGGCCTTTTCCCTCAAAAAGAGTGGCTTTCTCCTCGACAATGGCAATGTGGCCATTTTGCCGGGGAACCGCCTCTCTTGGAACTCCCTCTTGTGGTTTGTTACCGGTTCCGAAGCCGAGGCCCTCGCCCGCAAGAACGCCCGTCCAACGGAGGCGATGTTAGGGGAATTTGAGCAGGTGCGACGTTGGTTTATGGAGAGTTTTGGCGCTTCAGAGGTGCGCCCCGCTGAGGAACTCTATATTCGTCATGCTGGGAATATCAGTGGGGCAGTCAGTCCCCTCAGTGGTGCGAAAATGCTCAACGGTGGAGTGGATGCCGGTGAGGCCTTGGGCACCTTTGGCTATCATTTCGATGTACGCGGCGGCATTGAGGGATTAGGTCAGAAAGCACGGGGCAAGGGCTATGAGAGTGTCAGTATTCATGCTAAACCGGTGTTTAACATCGGGATTGATCATGCTCAAGTCAAATCCGTTGCCAATTTGGCGGTGGTGAGTCCCGCGTCGGATTTTCCCGGTTATGCCTCTTCGGCGGGCCGGATTGTTGAATACAATGTCGGGGTGGCTCAGGGGTTAGGCATTGCGGCGGCTTTGGCGTTGCATCAGGGACGGCAACTCTCGGAGATTGCCAATTCTGAGGTGCGTCAGGTGTTGGCTCAACGGGGTCAGCTTTCTAAGGTTTATGGGATTTCTCAAACGGAGGCGGCTCAGTATCTTCAGGAGTTTGAAACGGTGTTAGCCCCGGCTGAGGTGGAACCGTCTCCCCCAGGAGAGTTACAGGATATTACGGGCCATTGGGCGGAAGGATTTATTGAGGATTTGTTTGAACGGGAGGTGATTTCCGGGGTGGGAAATCGCCGCTTTTTACCGGATGCACCGCTGACGCGGGCTAGTTTTGCGGCGATTTTGGCGAAGGCCTTTGAGGTTCCCTCAGTGCGTGAGCCGCAGGTGTTTTTAGATGTCTCGGCGGGGTTTTGGGGCTATTCGGCCATTCGTAAGGCGAACCAAATGGGGTTTATGGCGGGGTTTCCCAATGGCAGTTTTCGCCCTGAGGACTCGGTGACGCGGACTCAGGCCTGGGTGGCGATTGTGAATGGCTTGGGGTTAGCTCCTCAGGCGGAGACGGAGGTGCTGTCGTTTTATGGCGATCGCAAGCAGATTCCCAGTTATGCTCAAACGGCGATCGCTCAAGCGACGGTGGCGGAGTTGGTGGCCAATTACCCTAATCGTCGCCGCTTACGGCCTCAAGCGTCTATGACACGGGCGGAAGTGGCGGTGACGGTGTATCAGGCGTTGGTGCAGTTGGGCAAGGTGCCGCCGAGGGAGTCACCCTATGTGATTACGGCGGATACTCTGGCGGCGCCGGCTTTTACGGATTTGGATGATCATTGGACTGCGCCGTTTGTGGCGGTGTTGATGAGGAAGGGATTGCTGAATGGCTATCCTGATGGTAGTTTTCGCCCCGATGCGCCTCTATCCCGGGCGGCGTTTGCGACGTTGTTGGCGACGGCGTTTAATCCGCCGCCAGTGCGCGAGGCGATCGCTTTCCGGGATGTTTCTCCGGGGTTTTGGGCGGCTGAGGCGATTCAACAGGTGGCTCGTGGTGGCTTTATGTCGGGGGTGGGGGGCGATCGCTTTGCGCCTCAGTTGAATGTGCAGCGAGTCTCGATTTGGTTGGCGTTGGTGAGTGGCCAGAATTTGGGGGACGCGGATGTGGCGAGGTTGGAGCAATTTCGCGATCATCAAGAGATTGCTACGGCGGCGAAACCGGCGGTGGCGATGGCTGTGCAGCGCGGCTTGGTGGTGAATTATCCTGACGGCGATCGCCTCAACCCTAATCGGGATGCAACTCGCGGTGAGGTGGCGGTGATTCTCTATCAGGCGCTACTCGATGCGGGGTTATGGGACATCGAGGCGATCGACTCGCCTTATCTAGTTTGATGGCTTGAGTGGCCTCTGCTCGCAATTGTTAACGAAGGTTTATCTGAGACTTGGCGTTGCCAGGATTAACGCTTTAATGGAGATAGTGATTCTCCCGAAGCTATGGATACCCAGTCAAATCAACCGAACTCACCGCGAGAGGCGGTAGAACACAAAAGTATGGATGAGATGCTTCTAACTTTGGAGCATTTGTTTGAGCGGGAAGAGGCCACGGCAAAAATTGTCTTGGCGGCCCTTTATGATATGGGTGTGGAAAATATCTACTACCGTCAACTTCGCAGTCGCATACTTCGGGGTGTATTTCGACCGGTCACTAAGGTCTCTAAGCCTGTTTTCCTCTTTTTTGGACTGCGTTGGTTTAAGGCAAATTGTCCGTTGTTAATTGCTGATTGGCTCCGTTCTTTGGTGGAGTTTGAGAAGCAAACGCAGTCTCAAAACAACGAAGTAAAAAACGAAGTCGCTGCTGTTTCATCGAGTTCGTTACAACCGGAGCAACAACTTCAGAAAAATTTGGTTGTTGTTGAACGGGGCAATCAGGAGGTTGAGCGGTTATCTGGACAGGTACAGTTACTCACGAGTACCCTCTTGATTACGGTTGCGGTGATGGGTGGAATGTTGGCTTGGCTTGGCTATGAGTTACATCTAACTCGGGCAAATTTGCCTCAGGAACCTGCGGTTACTCAAACTCGTGGTCAAAGAATTGGCGAGTAATATTAAATTGGATGTTGGTTGGTTCCCCAGGGATGTGTCTTTGTGCAGAAGTGGAACAATTTTTGTTGCCTTCGCTCCCTGTTCATCAAGAACATACCGACTTTCAGACGTCGTAGCATCAATGTCTATAAGGGCGAACGGTATTCAGCGAGCGATAGTCGAGGTGCTGTTCGCCCTCCCCGGTGTTAACGTATAGCAAGTATTTTTTAAAATCGTATCACTATCAACTTGGTTGGTTGACTTTAGTCTAATAAATCTAACAGAAACATTGTCGCTTCGTCCTTAGTATTGAACAATGTATCTGACAGTAGATATGGCTGAAAAAAATCACCACGTTGGGGGTTTAAAGCCACCCAACAGATATCTCTACCGAACATACTTCCTGTGCCAAAAACATTTTCGTATTCAGACTGGGCAATTTCCCCTAAAACTATCCAAGCAGGGTTTTCTGGTGGATTTCTATACAAAACTACTTCGCGATATTTCCCATTACTGACATATAAAATTTCCATAACAAATTATTTATCTCTCTAAAAGTATTTTGGTTCCAATCATTTATAATCTTGTTTTTTAGTTGTAATGCGATCGTTCATTGTGTTTATTTGAGGTGAAATGTTTCCGTCCCCTTGCGGGGAAAAGATAGGGAAAGACTGGCTCAACAGCCCCTTCGGCTCCAACAGGTCTTCGACGTTTCCGTCCCCTTGCGGGGAAAAGATAGGGAAAGACGCTTTTAGGATTTAGTGCTTAGCACTAGATTTAATAAAGTTTCCGTCCCCTTGCGGGGAAAAGATAGGGAAAGACCCTTCAAGCTTGGGAGAGCTTGAAGGAGACTTTCCCTGAGTTTCCGTCCCCTTGCGGGGAAAAGATAGGGAAAGACGAGTTATTCACAATGACCTCCACGCTAACAACCTGGTTATCGTTTCCGTCCCCTTGCGGGGAAAAGATAGGGAAAGACAAGGAGGGACGTGAGTTCTTCCCAGATAAGAACGGGATGAAAGTTTCCGTCCCCTTGCGGGGAAAAGATAGGGAAAGACGGGGGGCGTCCTCCAATACGGCGGACGCAAGTACGTCGTGTTTCCGTCCCCTTGCGGGGAAAAGATAGGGAAAGACTCACCGTTTCCAAGCCCTTGAGCGTACCCCCCTTCGCTTGTTTCCGTCCCCTTGCGGGGAAAAGATAGGGAAAGACATGGCGTACCATGCCCCCTGCATCCCGGCAGGGGTTTTGAGCAGTTTCCGTCCCCTTGCGGGGAAAAGATAGGGAAAGACAAGAAGACGCGGAAGGTATCAAGGAAATGCTTAAAGGCGTAGTTTCCGTCCCCTTGCGGGGAAAAGATAGGGAAAGACTCCAACTCTTCATTAAAAAAGGATATAGTCCAAACGTTTTGTTTCCGTCCCCTTGCGGGGAAAAGATAGGGAAAGACATTAGTATTTTGACTACCTTGTTTAGACTTAATGAAGACGTTTCCGTCCCCTTGCGGGGAAAAGATAGGGAAAGACAATGGCTCTTGAAGCAAAAGGGGTTACCCCCTTGTCGAGGTTTCCGTCCCCTTGCGGGGAAAAGATAGGGAAAGACCTCTTCGACTTCACCCCAACTATCATCTTCATAGTCAGGATGCGTTTCCGTCCCCTTGCGGGGAAAAGATAGGGAAAGACGGAATGTCCAAAGTAATGGAGGATCCGCTTGAGGAGGTTTCCGTCCCCTTGCGGGGAAAAGATAGGGAAAGACTGCGTAGAAGTCCCGCATTGAGTCCGATGGTCGGACGAGGTTTCCGTCCCCTTGCGGGGAAAAGATAGGGAAAGACCAGTAGCGTAGGTTCACTACTAGACCTGTACTACGGGTATGTTTCCGTCCCCTTGCGGGGAAAAGATAGGGAAAGACCTTGGGGTCGTTATGAGGAAAGTCTCGTTTACCGAGGACGAGTTGTTTCCGTCCCCTTGCGGGGAAAAGATAGGGAAAGACATAACCCTTATCGTCTAGAACTCCATGGGGAGAATCTTTGTTTCCGTCCCCTTGCGGGGAAAAGATAGGGAAAGACAATGAAGAGGTTTGGGACAAGGAGGCAGTCTGGGAAGTTTCCGTCCCCTTGCGGGGAAAAGATAGGGAAAGACCTGAGGACGTCTCAAGCATTAATCCCCCTTAACCTCATGTTTCCGTCCCCTTGCGGGGAAAAGATAGGGAAAGACTTGGGCTTGGGCTTTGCGCGCCTTGCGACGCGCGTTTCCGTCCCCTTGCGGGGAAAAGATAGGGAAAGACCCCGCTCGATTCACCCCGTAGGGTTTCACGTAGCGCGGCGTTTCCGTCCCCTTGCGGGGAAAAGATAGGGAAAGACAAAGATTGAGCTCTTTAAGAAGGTTTAGAATCTCTTCTTGTTTCCGTCCCCTTGCGGGGAAAAGATAGGGAAAGACCGAACCCCGAGTCCTGGCAAGCTGTCAGGCCACTCGTCTGTTTCCGTCCCCTTGCGGGGAAAAGATAGGGAAAGACTGTGACAATTGAGAACAGCTCGCAGCCCAAATTATCTAGCGTTTCCGTCCCCTTGCGGGGAAAAGATAGGGAAAGACCTGAGAAAAACTTTACCTTCCGGCTAGAGAAAGAATTAGACGAAGTTTCCGTCCCCTTGCGGGGAAAAGATAGGGAAAGACAGGCTTCGAGTCCGGGCGGGAAGTCCCCGACCCAGACAAGTTTCCGTCCCCTTGCGGGGAAAAGATAGGGAAAGACCCCCCGGAAGCTAGGGACGCTGCAACTCAGCGTCAACCCCGTTTCCGTCCCCTTGCGGGGAAAAGATAGGGAAAGACGGAGTCACGATCGTCTTAAACGATAAAGGGAAACTGAAACGTTTCCGTCCCCTTGCGGGGAAAAGATAGGGAAAGACGAGATTGAAGCGATGATCTAAAAATAAAGAGACTAGGTTTCCGTCCCCTTGCGGGGAAAAGATAGGGAAAGACGGGTTCGACATGGGACGGGCCCCCCAACACCGAGTCAAGTTTCCGTCCCCTTGCGGGGAAAAGATAGGGAAAGACACAACTGGCTCTACCTCACAGCCATGGTCCCAGAGCGTGACCGTGGTTTCCGTCCCCTTGCGGGGAAAAGATAGGGAAAGACCGCATGGGGACGGTCGATGGATCGGTGGCTTGGGATGGTTTCCGTCCCCTTGCGGGGAAAAGATAGGGAAAGACTGCCAGGTTTCCAGGTCCACCGCTTCAGCTTTCGCCTCCGTTTCCGTCCCCTTGCGGGGAAAAGATAGGGAAAGACTATGATATACAACATCCAACTACGGGTGACGTTGGAGGTTTCCGTCCCCTTGCGGGGAAAAGATAGGGAAAGACACGATAGAAGCTCTCGGCCCGCACTCTAACCGTTGTTGATTAGGTTTCCGTCCCCTTGCGGGGAAAAGATAGGGAAAGACCTCAAACTCATCTTCGGGGGCCTCCCGTTCAAAGAAGTTTCCGTCCCCTTGCGGGGAAAAGATAGGGAAAGACGTTCATCCCCCGTAGCAGTCGACCATTCGGTTTCAGGGAAGTTTCCGTCCCCTTGCGGGGAAAAGATAGGGAAAGACTCGTTTAGGTCGCTCACGCTCGTGAACGGTTTATCCTCGTTTCCGTCCCCTTGCGGGGAAAAGATAGGGAAAGACGAAAGGGTCGTATCGGAGGCTAATCCTCTATTCACTCAGGAGGTTTCCGTCCCCTTGCGGGGAAAAGATAGGGAAAGACGTAGAATGGGATGATCTTCGACAAGGGTGTCTAGCACTCGTTTCCGTCCCCTTGCGGGGAAAAGATAGGGAAAGACTTTGGAAATCTCCTCTGCTCTGGCTGGGCAAGGAGTTTCCGTCCCCTTGCGGGGAAAAGATAGGGAAAGACGAACCCCACTTCACCCTCCTGGAACAGGAGGACTTGAAAGTTTCCGTCCCCTTGCGGGGAAAAGATAGGGAAAGAACCGTCTGGAGCTCGTTCGGGGGATGCGGGAATTCACTGTTGAAGAGTTTCCGTCCCCTTGCGGGGAAAAGATAGGGAAAGAACGTAGTTATGGCTATACTACTCTTTAATTAGTTAATTTGTTTCCGTCCCCTTGCGGGGAAAAGATAGGGAAAGACCCTCATGTTAGGAATGGTGGGAGACACGGGGGTCTTCGTGTTTCCGTCCCCTTGCGGGGAAAAGATAGGGAAAGACGTGAGAATATGGAGGAGGCTCAAGAGCAACTCCAAAGTTTCCGTCCCCTTGCGGGGAAAAGATAGGGAAAGACTTTCCATAAAGCTGCTGCTTTTCCAGTAAATCCCATAGTTTCCGTCCCCTTGCGGGGAAAAGATAGGGAAAGACTTCCATACCTTCTTCTATAGCCATCTTACAAATATTGTTTCCGTCCCCTTGCGGGGAAAAGATAGGGAAAGACCCAGCACTTGACCAGGACCCCTTTGTTCTGGGGGTGGGTTTCCGTCCCCTTGCGGGGAAAAGATAGGGAAAGACATTCTTATTACTGCAGATGACGAGGGACAGGTTTCCCTGCGGTTTCCGTCCCCTTGCGGGGAAAAGATAGGGAAAGACTCCAAGGGGCTCCCCGCCCCCCTACAGGGCATTCTCCTGGTTTCCGTCCCCTTGCGGGGAAAAGATAGGGAAAGACGAGGGTTAGCTTTCTTTGAATGAGGTCAACCCCTCCCGTGTGAGTTTCCGTCCCCTTGCGGGGAAAAGATAGGGAAAGACGAACGGTGTTAAAAACATGATCGCGAAACTGCAAAACAAGGTTTCCGTCCCCTTGCGGGGAAAAGATAGGGAAAGACTTCCAAGTTTGGGAGGTGCAGATAGAAGCGGAAGACTGTTTCCGTCCCCTTGCGGGGAAAAGATAGGGAAAGACTTGCTCACGATTTCCTGTTAAGTGAGTTGATTGATGAAGCGTTTCCGTCCCCTTGCGGGGAAAAGATAGGGAAAGACTATAAACTACGTCTCGCTCGTAGTGCTCGCACTGCACTTCGTTTCCGTCCCCTTGCGGGGAAAAGATAGGGAAAGACTCTAGGGGTGTAGGAACCCCCCAGATCCGGGCCCAAAGTTTCCGTCCCCTTGCGGGGAAAAGATAGGGAAAGACTCCCATCTCTTCCAGTTGAGTGTCCAACTGAAGTAGAATAGTTTCCGTCCCCTTGCGGGGAAAAGATAGGGAAAGACTTTATTGGGGGTAATCGGTAGCTACAACTACCGATTGTTTCCGTCCCCTTGCGGGGAAAAGATAGGGAAAGACCTCTTCTAAGTCTAGTTCTTTTCCTTGCTCTTCGTCGTTTCCGTCCCCTTGCGGGGAAAAGATAGGGAAAGACTAGCCATGAAGCTAATCTACCGGTATGTAATACGGTAGTTGAAGGTTTCCGTCCCCTTGCGGGGAAAAGATAGGGAAAGACGGCAAGGGGGTAGGGGGGTATACCTATATATATATAAGTTTCCGTCCCCTTGCGGGGAAAAGATAGGGAAAGACTTTTTATAAAAATAAAATTTATCATTTATAAATAAGAGTTTCCGTCCCCTTGCGGGGAAAAGATAGGGAAAGACTTCATCGACTCTGTGGGGTCGATATAGTTCTCGGAGTAGTTTCCGTCCCCTTGCGGGGAAAAGATAGGGAAAGACCCAACTTATCATCCCTAGTTCATATTCGTCAAGAGGTTTCCGTCCCCTTGCGGGGAAAAGATAGGGAAAGACTTTTGACAATAAAAAGACACCTGGGAGTGTCTCTACTTACTTCAGTTTCCGTCCCCTTGCGGGGAAAAGATAGGGAAAGACATGTAGAAATTGAGCTCCCCATACCATCTTCCCGGGCCCGGGTTTCCGTCCCCTTGCGGGGAAAAGATAGGGAAAGACACCACCGCCGCGAAGGAAACGCTGATGTTTTATATCGTTTCCGTCCCCTTGCGGGGAAAAGATAGGGAAAGACCCACGATGGGGATGGGGGCGGTGCGTACCGCGAACGAATCGTTTCCGTCCCCTTGCGGGGAAAAGATAGGGAAAGACACCGAGGATAACCCAACCGGGGAGGCTCTCGTTCTCGATGTTTCCGTCCCCTTGCGGGGAAAAGATAGGGAAAGACCTCTGCGGGTGGCTCCCGTGGAGATCGTCGTTCAGGAAAAGGGTAAGTTTCCGTCCCCTTGCGGGGAAAAGATAGGGAAAGACGTCTCGGGGACCCGAGCATAATCAAACCCCCATCATCCAATGTTTCCGTCCCCTTGCGGGGAAAAGATAGGGAAAGACGGTGAAATGGTTTGCAAACCGTTCACCCGGATCGGGGTTTCCGTCCCCTTGCGGGGAAAAGATAGGGAAAGACGTACGAGGATAATTTCCTCTACACAGCCGAAGAGGAAGTGTTTCCGTCCCCTTGCGGGGAAAAGATAGGGAAAGACAATGACTCCGGCTGGTTCAACAGCCTGGCCGGGGTGTTTCCGTCCCCTTGCGGGGAAAAGATAGGGAAAGACTATGAGAGTTACTTCAAAGCCGTAAAGGGTGATAACCCTTGTTTCCGTCCCCTTGCGGGGAAAAGATAGGGAAAGACTCCCCTTCGCCGCCTTGTCGGCGGTGTGGATGGTTCTCCATTTGTTTCCGTCCCCTTGCGGGGAAAAGATAGGGAAAGACAAAAAGTCGAACCCGGGGATGCTGTTCGGGTGCATAGTTTCCGTCCCCTTGCGGGGAAAAGATAGGGAAAGACCTCACCTCATCGAAATCGAGGTCCTCCTCCTCGTCGAAGGTTTCCGTCCCCTTGCGGGGAAAAGATAGGGAAAGACGACCATTTGCTGGTGGTAGGTCTCCTTGCGGAGGACCCCTTGTTTCCGTCCCCTTGCGGGGAAAAGATAGGGAAAGACAACCTCCGACCCCTGATTGAGGATTGCGATCTCTGGGGTGCGTTTCCGTCCCCTTGCGGGGAAAAGATAGGGAAAGACCTCAGCCGAGGAGCTGGGAATTGACATGTCCCGCGTTTCCGTCCCCTTGCGGGGAAAAGATAGGGAAAGACGGTTTAGAATCTGTTGCAACCATTAAACTATAAAAATGTGTTTCCGTCCCCTTGCGGGGAAAAGATAGGGAAAGACTTTCGCGGATGGCCGCCTTGCGGGCTACCACTTTCTTTGTTTCCGTCCCCTTGCGGGGAAAAGATAGGGAAAGACCCTCCTTCCCACATATCGTGGGAAGCTTGGACCTCCAGGTTTCCGTCCCCTTGCGGGGAAAAGATAGGGAAAGACATTGTTAGCGACTAGTACCACACTCTCATAGACTGGGAGTTTCCGTCCCCTTGCGGGGAAAAGATAGGGAAAGACCGGACAAACGACGGGTACGGAAACTCATGAAGAAGGGGTTTCCGTCCCCTTGCGGGGAAAAGATAGGGAAAGACCAGACACCGGGATAAATACCGGCTTTGGAGATAAGTTGTTTCCGTCCCCTTGCGGGGAAAAGATAGGGAAAGACAATCAGACAGACAGGTGAAAATATGTGACAGAAAACAAAAGGTTTCCGTCCCCTTGCGGGGAAAAGATAGGGAAAGACCCTATAAGTCTTAGATAAAGGGTTTTGAGTACCAGGATAGCGTTTCCGTCCCCTTGCGGGGAAAAGATAGGGAAAGACGTTGCAGAAGCGGCTCCCCGTCTCCATAAACTGGGACCGGCGTTTCCGTCCCCTTGCGGGGAAAAGATAGGGAAAGACAACGGTTAGAGTGCGGGCCGAGAGCCTCTATCTCTATAAAGTTTCCGTCCCCTTGCGGGGAAAAGATAGGGAAAGACGGGTGGAGAAGGAGACCGAGAAACTGCTGGAACTGTTGTTTCCGTCCCCTTGCGGGGAAAAGATAGGGAAAGACATAGGGTGACCGCGCCATTTCTAGCAACAAATCATCGTCTTTGTTTCCGTCCCCTTGCGGGGAAAAGATAGGGAAAGACTTCGGCTTGCAGTGAGTCCGGGTCGATTGGGACTATGTTTCCGTCCCCTTGCGGGGAAAAGATAGGGAAAGACCTCACCCCCGAGGAGGAAGTGGAGTTGAGGGCATCGGCGTTTCCGTCCCCTTGCGGGGAAAAGATAGGGAAAGACCTCTGGGGAGAGGAATTCGAGACTTACCCCCTCCTCCAAGGTTTCCGTCCCCTTGCGGGGAAAAGATAGGGAAAGACGTTGGAAACCCCGTGGATCCAACAACGGAAACGGAAGTTTCCGTCCCCTTGCGGGGAAAAGATAGGGAAAGACCTGGGGCTTTGCAGCCTCCATTTCCGGTTCGGGTTTAGGTTGTTTCCGTCCCCTTGCGGGGAAAAGATAGGGAAAGACGTCAATCGCAAGATGCTACGCCAGATACTTCTCAAGGTTTCCGTCCCCTTGCGGGGAAAAGATAGGGAAAGACCTATAGGTTTGAAACCCTTACCATATCCAGCTTTCAAGGTGCGATCGCGCGAACCAACTTAACATTCTGTTACATCCTGATTCTGAGGCTCAGAGAGGCAACTGAAAACATCAGCTTTAGCGCACTACTTAAAGATACAAGCTTTCCCAAGACCTGTCAACCATTTCTTTCCTTAAGAAAATCTAAAATCCTCATTTCCCGCTTATTTCTAGGATTTTCCGACGAACGCGACTCCTTGTACAAAACTTTACATTAAAGTCGACACCTAGCCCCTTGTCCCCAGAAGCCCCCATACCCCCATGACACAAGGGTTACGAGCTAGAGGACATCCCCGCCAGGGCTTAGAATATCGCCTCCACCCGAGAGGCTAGGAGTGGGTTCTGCCCCGACGGGGTTCCCCCTAACGATTCTGCGCCTCCAACTCCCGCACCGAATCAATGAGCGATCGCACCTCCTCGGTTCCCTCCGACTTCTCAAACCGCAGAGGAAACTTGCCACAGGCCAACATCCGTAACCCCAGAGGCGCCAAACTCAACAAACCGCGCAAATCCCGGAAATAATTGCCCACCACTTGCACGCCAAACTTGCGTTCATCCACCCAACCCCCATCTCGTACCAACTCCACCAGAGTTTTCCGGTGACGCACCGCCCGACTGGCGTTCGCATCACGGCGCGAGAGAATTGCTTGCTTAACTTCACCAATGCGATCGAGGGGGGCCACCTCCATCGGGCAAACTGAATTACAGTAATAACAACGAGTACAGCCCCAAACTCCAGCCGTTCCCTGTTCATATTGGTCCACACGGGCCTCCGTGCGATCGTCCCGGCTATCATCAACCATCCGCTGGGCCTTCGCCAAAGCGTGGGGACCGACAAAATCCGGGTTCACCTCCACGGCGTTACATTCCGAGTAACAGGCCCCGCAGAGAATACAGTTACCACTATGACTGAGTTTTTCCCGTTCCTGAGGCGATTGGGAAAACTCCCGTTCGGGAATCTGCCGGGCCTGGGTACTCACATAAGGATCTACAGCATCCAGGTTATCCCAGAATTTGCGCATATCCACCACCAAATCCTTAATCACCGGCATATTCCCCATGGGGGCAATGGTCATCGCTGGGATGTCCTCATCTGATAGCCCATGAATTTGTCGCAACCGGGCTAATTCTGCGCCGACGTTTTCTTTACAGGCCAGAGTCGAACGGCCGTTAATCCGCATCGAACAACTGCCACAGATGGTGTTACGGCAGTTTTTGCGATAGCCGAGAGTGCCATCATGTTCCCATTTGATGCGATCGAGACAGGTGAGAATCGTCTCACTGGGGTCAACATCGAGGTGATAGGTTTGCAAGTGGGGAGCGTTATCGCGAGTTTGGCGCAGAATTTGAAAGGTAACGTGCATGGTGAGGTCAGTTGAGGGGGAAGTCCTCCATTTATTGTAGAGACTTTGGGATCCTTAGTCCGGTTGCAAATCCAACAAATCTCCCGGTTGATAACTGCGGCTAACGCGGCCCGCCCCTCGCAGAATGCGTCGATAGTTGCGACTGACTTGGCCGCCCCCGTCCCTGAGATAATCGATCGCAATGCCATTATGACCAAGTTCTCGACCAGAACTATGGATATAGCGGTCATCACCGAGATATAAGCCCACATGAGTGGCTTTGAGAGGCGTACCAAAAAAGACTAAATCTCCCGGTTGCATGACATCAGTGCCAATGGTGAGGCTGAAGGCTTCTTGTAAGTAAGCATCTCGGGGAAGCCACACCCCCACTGAGGCGAACGCCGCTTGCATCAGCCCCGAACAGTCATAATTGGGGCCGAGGGTTCCCCCCCAGAGGTAATACTCCGACTTAGCCATAGCCTGCTGGGTAAACTCAATCACCTGGGGGATGAGATCGCGAATTTCCATCTCCGAGAAACGCACCGGCCTATAGGGCGTAGTGGGTTGGAGTTGGGCCACCGCATCTGGGGCCAGCCAACCGGGATAGTCATCTTCACACAGGCGCCCCCGTAGCGCCCCCGTCTCTCCCTGGGGCAGTGATACAATTCGCAAATGTCGCCCTGGTGCGGCCTGGGTTGCCAGGCGATCGCATTGGGGGGAATCATAAAGATTGAGCGGGGCAAGACTGCGATATTCCCCGGATTCAGGCAACTCGATCGCTCCTGTAGGCATTAGTAAACTCCACCATGACGTTTTTCCGAAAAGACGAACAACTCGAACCAGTCGGCGATCGCATTTTAGAGGCAATCTGGCAGGCCTTTCCCCAACTCCCCAAAAACCAACTGGCCCTGACCTGGATTCCCTATGACCCCCCCATTGCGGTCAACACAGGCGGTGCCCTCAGTGCCGAGGAATTTTGGAAATATCAACCCCGAGGCTTCCACTATCGAGGAGTTGAACGCATTTACCCGGCCAGTGTCGTCAAGTTATTTTACCTAGTGGCCGTTTACGAATGGCTAGAGACGGGCATGATTGAACCCTCACCGGAACTCGATCGCGCCATTCGCGATAGCATTGTCGACTCCAGCAACGATGCCACCAGCTTAATCGTCGATGTCCTCACCGGAACCACCAGCGGTCCCGAATTGCCCCCTGGCCCCTTTGAAACCTGGAAAAGTCAACGCAACATCGTCAACCGCTATTTCCAATCCCTAGGCTGGGAGGAATTGGCCACCATCAATGTCAATCATAAAACCTGGTGTGATGGAGCCTATGGTCGGGAACGGGCCTTTCTCGGCACGATGATGGACAACCGCAATATGCTCACCACCAACGCTACCGCTCGCTTATTACATAGTATTGTCGGCGGGGTGGCGGTATCGTCGCAACGCTCCCAGCAGATGATGGCCTTGATGCAACGCAACCTGGACCCCGCCGCCTTAGACGCCGATCCTGAAAACCAGGTGACGGGCTTTCTCGGCGATGGTTTACCCTTAGAGACTGGGGTTTGGTCGAAGGCGGGGTTAACCAGTCAAGTTCGCCATGATGCGGCCTATATTGAACTGGCCGACGCTAATCCCTATCTGTTGGTGGTGTTCAGTGAGGGACCCGACCAAAGTCGCAGTGATACCCTGTTACCGTTTATTTCGGGACAGGTGGCCCAGGCGATGCGAGAGTTGTCTCAGGGCTAGGGAAAAAAATTTCTTAAATCTCTTGCAATGTCCAACAGATATGCTACGATGTTTATCTGTTGCACCTGGAGAGGTGGCTGAGTGGTCGAAAGCGGCAGATTGCTAATCTGTTGTACGGTGAACTCCGTACCGAGGGTTCGAATCCCTCCCTCTCCGTTCTCGTCGAACTGATGTTTCAGTTCTCAAATTCCCCAGATAGACTCGTTCAGGCGTACCGTTATGGTGCGCTTTTGTTGTTGGGAAGGGAATAGGGAATAGGGAATAGGGAATAGTGAATAGGGAATAGGGAATAGGGAATAGGGAATAGGGAACAGTTCGGAACTTTCAGCCCTGTCATCGCAACGTCAGCATCGCTGGGCAACAAAATTTCATCGAACTGAACCTTCGTCCTAGAAGCGGTTAGATTCTGGGGCCTTATTGCCGACTCCTGTGCCGCCTTGAGGGGCGAGGAAATTGTTATCGTCGGCTTGGTTTTGATAGATACATTGGACTTTGGGATCGTTGTTGATATCGCCCATAAAGCCGAAGGTATTGAGGCGATTCCGACAATTGCGGACTTCGTTGGAGGAGACGACGTTCATGCGTTCTAGCACCGACCAGTTGGTGTTCCGGATGACACAGCCGGGGTGCATACTGGGCTGGGACACATAGACGTTAAACGGGTTCATGGTGATGTAGGCGTAGCTTTCAACCACCATGGCACTGGCCCCATATTGCACGCAGAGTTCGGGGTTGGCGACGCTGCGATCGAGAAATTCTCGGGAGGCGACGTTTTGAGCGTTGACGTTGGTGGTGGAACTAAAAGCAATACCAATTCCCACACCGAGAATAAACACACCCCCGATGATGGCGAGGAGAGTGTAGTTTAAGGCGGATTTGGCTCTGCTACTGGGTCGGCTGCTACGCGTCATAGTTGGGAAAAACGAGTCGTTAGAACGGGTCGCGGTCTGATACTTGGAATCTGAGTCGACCAGTGGGAACTTGCACCCCCTTGCGATCGGTCAACTGTCTCTAGTTTAATCGGCCGGGAGAAAACTGGGGCGATCGCCGCCAAAAAACTGCCACAACACTCCTGTCTCGATGGCTGATGTCTGGGAATTACTGGGGGAGTCTTAGGGGCGATCGCCAATTCTCCCGAAGTTTGCGCTAGAGTCTTGAAGGACGAAGACAGATTATTAACTGCCCCCCTATTCTGACTATTTTACGAAAGGATTGCTTAAGGCTATGAAGTTTCCCCCTGTTACCCTGATCGCATTGGCCGCCATTTTCCCCAATGCGGGTGCAGTCAGCGCTGCATCGGTGGGGATTCAACTTCCCGATAACTGCAATGTGGTTCACTTGAGTCCGGCGGAAACGGGACGCGCCGGTGGAATGCGCGTCTGTGCGCCGGAGTCCCTCGATGGCCCAGCGCCAATTTTGGGCAACAATATCGATATTCCTGAACTCCAAGATACCGTGGAGTTTGCTGATTTGGGCGATCGCTGGGAACGACCCTATATCGAAGCACTCGCTCGCCAAGGGATTATCCCCGCTGCTGAGGATGAGCAGTTTAACCCCGATGCACCTCTGACGGAAGCAGATTTCCAGGCTTGGCTGACTCACAGTGTCGAAGCGCGTCAAGCCATGAACCCATCTCTGAAAGCCTCAGAAACGGATACATTAGATAGTCTGACCGGTGATGCTCAGACAACGGCTGAGTCGGGCCAAGAGACGAAAGCCGATGAAACGGATAGTGATACATCCGAGACAGAGATTCATCTGGAGCGTTTTGGGAAACGCTTAAGCGGGAAGTCGGCTGAGAAATCCCCGGAACCGGTGGTCTCTCGCTTGCAAGCCTTGGTGGCCTTAGCCAAGAACTTGGATTTAGAGTTGACGGAGGAGTTAGAGGCCAATACGGTTTTAAGCTTTAGCGATCTTGAGTTAATTCCAGAATCGGCTCATGAGTCTCTCAAGGCAGTTCTCGGTCATGAGATTATTATCGCCAATGAGGAGGAAGAAACCGCACTTTATCCTCATTTCTCGGCTACGCGAGCCGATATTGCGGTGTTGCTGTACAAATCCATGGTGAAAGGGGGAGGATTAGCGCCCATCGCTATCAATCCCAACGGGTCCATCGGCGATCGCCAAATCCCTATGACCTCCTCGGGACAACCGATTCACTCGGCGCTAGTCAACCCAGACCTCATACAACGCCTATTTGCCGATTCTAATGCCCCCGGAACCATCGCTATTGGGTTAGCTGAAGGAACGCGCACCATTGATGGTGGCAAAACCTCTGGCTACTGGGGACACCGCGATCCCGGTAATGGCAAACATAATATGGGAACGTTCAGTTATCAACATGGTGCCAGAACCCCTGAAGAAGCGGACTGGCTGCAACTGCAACGGATTTATCGGTACAACGAGGCTCTGCAAGAGTACGCGGCGGCGCACAATATGGAGTTGTCGGTGTTGGAGTTAGTGGCGGGATTGGATTTAGCCAACCAAGCTCCTTTGGCGGCTCAACATTATCTAGCGAATTTACAACAGTTGAAGGCCCGAGGCTTTACAGGTGTCGATGCGATCCTAGAGGCGCGGACTTATAGCTATATCAACCCCGCTACGGGACGGTTGGAAGCCAGCGGTTTCCGCAATAACTGGGAATGGTTACGCTATGACCAAGCCCGTCGCATTGCGGCGATTCGTAGTACTCTGGCTCATCATGGCATTGAGTAGGCGCTTGAGGTGACGCTTAGGATGACCGTTGGGGGCCAAACTGGCCCCCAGGGGAGACTAGAAGTTTTCTAGAATCCGTTGCAGAATGCCGATTCCGCTAACGGCCTGCCAAGCAAATAGGCCGACGACGGCGATATTGAGGCTGATATGGCTGTAGCGAGCCCAGTCTTTCCCTCGTTGCATGAGTGGGGCCAGGGAGGCTGAGAGGGCCACGAGTCCCATCATGCCAAGTCCCGCGAGTAAGTGGGGACCCACGAAGAGTTTACCGTTGTTGATGTAGGTGACGGACATACCGCCGATCGCCCCGAAGACGATACCCACTAACAGCAATGAGCCGATTTTGAAGTGTTTGCTGCGGAAGTCTCCTTGAACGAGCTCTTTTTTCTCCTCACCGGTGGCGGAGCGCAGTTTACGGACTTTGAGACCGGTATAGAGGGCATAGATGGCGATCGCCAACATAACCCACATCAGTGACGGGTGAACAAAGTTCAGCCAGGGTTTAATTGATTCGGGAATAAAATCCATTGGGGTTCTCCTCGATAGTAAGCAAGATGGCAGTCGACTGTTGATGGTTCAACTCATGGTTCAACTCATGATTCAACTCATGGTTCAACTCACGATTCAACGACTCTCTCATTGTATTCCTTTTGAGTTGAGTTCAAGTCTGTCGACCTCGGTCAACTGCGATTTTTGTTCTCCAAAGGCGTTGTATCGGGGTCAGAGCCTCAGAGACCCCTAGACCCCGACACGGCCGTCATAAAACTTAGCATAACAACTTTAGGCGGATAGTTCTCCCCCATAATCGTTGCCATAGCGGGGGCTAGGAGTCCCTAGAAACGGCAGTTGACTCGTTTGGGGGGACGGGATCATATCCGCCAGGATGGAAGGGATGACAGCGCAACAGACGGCGCAATGCCAACAGACCCCCTCGCCAGGGGCCAAATCGCTCAATGGCTTCGACGGCGTAGGTGGAACAGGTGGGGTGAAAGCGACAGGAGGGCAACGTCCAGGGAGAAATCAGGAGACGATAGGCCCGAATGAGGGTTAAGAATACTTTTTTGGCGATCGCATTCAACATTGAGGCTTCCTCCTATCATGGTATAGCGGCGATGAACGCTCCTAGAATGGGTCTAGGTTTCCTGTCGCGATTAACCGTCCCCATAAACAATACTATGGAGAATGTTCAGCCCCCCCTAACCCTTCCCTCAATCCTCTTGTGCCAGATGTCATGCTAGAGTTCGGACGTTCCCTAACCCCAATCCCTCTGTGGTTCTCCAGTGGATTAGTTGTCGTTTGGTTGGGGTTAGTGTTAGCCACCGCCGAAGGACTCTACCGCCGCCGCCATCTTAACCCTGAGTTTAGCCGTAAAATCGTCCATATCGGCACCGGAAACGTCATCCTTATCGCCTGGGGATTGGGAATCCCGGCCTGGATTGGCATTGCAGCGGCGATTGTCGCCGGGTTTGCGGCTTTGCTATCTTACTGGTTTCCCCTGCTTCCGGGGGTCAATAGTATTGGTCGTCAAAGCCTCGGAACTTTCTTTTATGCCGTCAGTATTGGGGTTTTGATTGCCGCATTTTGGCAAACTTCTCCTTATTATACGGCTCTGGGAATCCTAATTATGACCTGGGGTGATGGCTGTGCGGCGTTAGTGGGAATGCGGTTTGGTCGTCATCGCTATCGTGTTTTGGGGATGACGAAAAGTGTTGAGGGAACCTCGGCCATGTTTGTGATTAGTTATCTCATCAGCCAGTTTGTGTTACTGGCCTCTGGGGCCAACTGGACGGAACTTATTTTAGTATCCTTGCTAGTAGCGATGGTTGCCACTCTATTGGAATCTTTTTCGACCTTAGGATTAGATAATTTGACGGTTCCCGTTGGCAGTGCAACCTTAGCGTTTTATTTACAGTCGTCGTTGCTATGAGGCAACGGGAGGGAATAGGGAACAGGCAACAGGCAACAGGCAACATCACCCTCCAGTAAGGGGATGGCAAGGGGCCGTAAGTCGTTATTTTCTCGGGTTTTGGAATGTCTGAAGCTACGCTTGGATTGCTATAATTTAGGATAGTTTACTGTAATTTTATCTAAAAAAATTGGGGTTTTATGTCTGCAATACATCCTGAAAAAAATGTTATTTTGGTTCACGGAATTTTTCGCCAATCGAAGGTATTTGCGAAGATGAAACAGCAATTAGAGCAAGACGGCTACAGGGTTTATACCCCCGATTTGTATCATCATTGGGGTGCGTTAAGTTTGTCTGATGTAGCGGGACAACTTGCAGAATTTATCGACAGCACTCTACCGGCTGAGTCTTCCTTTGATTTAGTGGGGTTGAGTATGGGAGGAATTGTTAGTCGCTACTATCTACAACGGTTGGGGGGAGTTGACCGAGTTCAACGGTTTATTAGCATCGCCTCGCCTCATTTTGGAACTTGGTTTGCGTATACCTTTCCTCGGCGAACCGGGTTAGAGATGCGGCCGGGGAGTCGGTTGTTGCAGGATTTAAATGGGGATTTGGAGAAACTCAATCTGGAGATGACCAGTATTTGGACCTTTTGGGATTTTATTATTGTTCCGGCTCATCATTGCTGTTTGCCAGTGGGTGAGGTGGTGCAAGTTAAGGTTATTCCTCATGGTATGATGGCGTGGAGCGATCGCACGATTGAGGTTGTCCGGCAGCGATTACAACAGCCACGATAAGCTCAAAAAAACAGCGACCATGGTTTGAGTGAGATAAGTCAATAAACGGGTGTAATTCCTGGAGAAAGTCCATGTCTAGGATTCGTTTACGGATTTTAATTAGCTACTTTGGCTTGATGATAGGCTCTATGATTTTATCAATCATGGCAATTTATCAAGTGTTGTGGCTACGACTGCAAGAGCGAACTCACCATAACCTCGACCAAGGAATTGAGAATTTTAATACTAGATTTAATTTTAAAACTAGAGATTTAAGTCAAGTTAACAACTCCGAGATTCGCGATGCTTTTGATGAGTATATCAATCAAACCATTCCCTATGATGGAATTTTTATCATCACGTTTTTAGATAATGAAATTTATAAATCTAGTCCAACTGCATTGCCTAAAAGCTTACAAAATAATCCCTATATCCTCAATCAACTGGTGAGTCTTGATACGTCCAGACAAGGACAATATACAACCCGAACAGATACTTTAATTTATAGATCGAGTGCGATCGCCACCGAAGAGGTCGAAGCAATGTTGATTATTGTGCAATCGATGGAGGGAGAAATTGCCGAAATTCGCGAAGCCGTTGTTGTTGCCATTCAAGTGTCGTTAAGCGTATTTATCGGATTTGCAGTCCTCACGTGGTGGGTTGCAGGACGCACCCTCAGCCCCCTGCGAGTGCTGAGAGAAACCGTAGACTCGATTAGTGAGAGCAATTTGGCTCAGCGTATTCCGGTCCGAGGCGATGATGAGTTAACCCAGTTGACAGTACGCTTTAATGAAATGCTCGATCGCCTAGAAATGGCGTTCACCAGTCAACGAGACCTTCTCAACGATATTGGTCATGAATTACGCACTCCAATTACGATTATTCAGGGTCATTTAGAGTTGATGGGACCTGACCCGAACGAACAGCAAGAAACTGTTGCGATTGTTGAGGATGAACTTGATCGCATGAGTGGCTTAATCAATAATTTGTTGCTCCTCGCGAAGTCAGAACGTCCCGATTTTTTAAATTTAGAGGTGATTGATCTACCTTATCTGATGGGAGACGTTTTTAGGAAGATTACAGCCTTAGGGAATCGTCATTGGCACCTTGCAGAACGACCGAACGTGAAACTCGTGGGCGATCGCCAGCGTCTAACACAAGCTCTCATCAACTTGGCGGACAATGCCACAAAACACACGAAACCCGGAGATGATATCATTTTGGGGGCTGAGCGAGAAATAGGCCGGATCTGCATTTGGCTAGAAGACAGTGGATGCGGGATTACGGCGGAGAACCAAGCTCGAATTTTTGAGCGTTTTGAGCGCGGGAATGGAATCACGTCCCGAGAAGATGGCTCAGGTTTAGGTCTGGCGATTGTACGAGCGATCGCCCAAGCTCATGGAGGTCAGATTCAGGTCGAAAGTATGATAGATCAAGGCTCGACCTTTCGTCTTTATCTGCCCCTAGAAACATCTTGACGGAAGCGATCGTCTTGAAAACAAACAACAGGTTAATTTCCTTTGGTCTTTTAGCTTGTATCTTTTGTCTCTTGCCAGATCGTCCCATGCCTCGCATCCTAATCGCTGAAGATGAACCCCGAATTACCGCCTTTTTAGAAAAAGGATTTCGCGCTCATGGCTTTACAACAACCGTCGTCAGTGATGGAGAAACAACGGTCGAACTGGCCGAAGGACAGCATTTTGATTTGCTCGTTCTCGATTTAGGGATTCCGAAAAAAGACGGATTACAGGCCATCGCCGAAATTCGTGGCCGGGGTGAAGATATCCCCATCGTGATTCTCACGGCCCGAGATGACATTTACGATAAAGTCTCCGCCCTAGAGGGAGGGGCTGACGACTATCTCACGAAACCGTTTCGCTTTGAAGAACTTCTGGCCCGGGTTCGCGTTCAACTGCGTCATCAGGAACGCGATCGCACCCGTACCGCCATGCAGCTAAAGGTAGGGGAGATTTCCTTAGACTTACGCACCCGTCGCGTCTGTGTCGGTGATCGCCCCATCGAGTTGTCGGCCCGAGAATTTACCCTCGTCGAAACCTTCCTCCGCCATCGAGGCCAAGTTCTCAGTCGTGCCCAACTGCTTAGCCATGTTTGGGGCTATGACGCTGAACCCATGTCTAATGTCGTCGATGTCTATGTGGGCTATCTACGCAAAAAGCTCAACACCGATCGCATTGAAACCGTCAGAGGTTGCGGCTATCGTTTCCGATAATCTAACCATGAGAAAATTCTCATCATAGTTTCATCTAGGTTTCATCCTCATCAGCGATAACAGATGGGTTGAATGCAACGACGATGGTCGACTGTTCTCGATATGGCTTTTCAAACCCAAACTCTGAGTATTGGTGATCCCGCCCCCCTTCTGGGACTTCCGACTCCCGACAATGATTATCTCATTCTCCGCGATGTGGTGGGCAAGCCGACGATACTTGTGTTTTATGGCAATGACGCTAACCCGAAATGCCAAGAGATTGCTCGTGAGTTCCAGGGGGCGATCGCCCGGTTCGAGTCTTTAAACGTCCAGGTGTTTAGTATTAGCCTCGATGCCCCAGACAAGCGTCAACAGTTCCGGGACGCTGAACAACTCAGCTTCGGGCTGTTGTCTGACGTGAACGGTCAAACCAGCCGCAAATATGGAGTCCTCTACAACCAGGACAGTGATGATCCTGAGCAAGACCCTTATCTCATTTATACTCGCACTGCTGTCTTGCTCGATGCCAATTTAACCATCATGGGTATCTATAGCCTGGCCGACCCCCCACAGGCGATCGCCACCATCTTAGATGACATTCGCCAAATTCCCCAGGAGACTCCCCGCGAGGTGATCCAGCAAGCCCCCGTCTTGCTCATTCCCCGAGTGCTTCCCCCGGATATCTGTCAACATCTGATCGAGTTATGGGAAGGTGATAACAGTGAATCCGGTTCAATGCGACGGGAAGGCAATAAAACCATTGGCGTAATCAACTATTCCCACAAAATCCGCCGCGACCATTTCATTAAAGACCTGGAGTTATTGCGCTATCTTGACAGCGTGATGAAACGACGAGTCTTCCCTGAAGTGCAAAAGGCCTTTTCCTTTGACGTAACTCGTCGGGAAGACTATCGCATCGGTGGTTACGATTCGAGTCGCGGCGGTTATTTCCGTCCCCACCGGGATAATACCACTGGCGGCACAGCCCATCGACGCTTTGCCATGTCTCTCAACCTGAATACGGGTGAGTATGAAGGGGGGTATCTGCGTTTTCCCGAATATGGAGGTCATCTCTATCGGCCAGGATTGGGATCAGCTGTGATTTTTTCCTGTAGCCTCATGCACGAAGCCACGGATGTGACCGCAGGACGACGATTTGGGCTGTTTTCCTTCCTCTATGGAGACAAAGAGGCTCAAGAGCGTCGTGAGTATGAACTCAAGGCCCAAAATAACTACGAAAATATGGTCAAAATTGGTCAGGACATCCCGGAAGTTAAAAACCCCTTTGCCTCGGTGGTGCCGAACCCCGAAAATCTAGTCAACCATTCGTTGCCTGATTGACACAGAGCAAGGGTCAGAGGACAGTTAGGAATAACCACTATCAACAATGGACAATTGTTGGCTGTTCACTGTTAACGATTAACTGGTCCATGTCCCTACTGTTGTCATCCTTCGATATCTGGAAACCTCATCACCGTAGCAACTCCAGTGATGATCTCTTGGCTCAATTACAGCATCAGGGTGGCTTACCCGAGGCCTCGCTACTGTTGCGACAACTCCCTGTTAATACCCAACAAGCCTCAGACCTTCTCCTCGACACCATTAGACAGGTGCAACCGCGCTGGGTGGTGTTGGCCGGGATGGCGGAGGGGCGATCGCGTCTGACGGTGGAACGCCGCGCGGTGCAGGGGTTGCGGAGTTATTGCACCCCCATCGATGTTTGGGATCTCGTGGCGGGACTCCCTCATACGGACGTGAGTTATCACGCGGGCCGGTTTGTCTGTAATGCCACCTATTATCGGGTCTTGTCGGCGATCGCCGCTGCTAACTTGCCCACTCAAGCTGTATTTCTCCATGTTCCCACGTCTGAGGAACCGGCTTGGCCTGCCATTGTCGAGGAGGCCCAACAGGTCCTACAGCGGCTGGTCTCGTGGACTCCCACAGTGTATCCCCTCGCCTCTGAGCGGTTCAACGATTTTGCCGTAGCTTCGGGTTAACAAACTCGTTCAAGCCTTCCCCCAACAGAGACAAACCAATCACCATCAGGGTCATGGCTAAGCCCGGAAACAGGGCTGTCCACCAAATCCCGGTGGGGAGCGCTTCGAGGGCTTGGCGGAGGTCATTGCCCCATTCTGGGGTGGCTTCGGGGAGTCCTAACCCAAGAAAGCCGAGTCCGCCGAGGATGGCGATCGCATCAGCTGCATTAAGAGCAAAGAGAACTGGAACCGTCTGAATGGCGTTGAAAAAGAGATATTTCGAGAGAATGCGCCAAGTCGAGGCCCCCATGGCTTGGGCGGCTTCGACATATAACTCGGTTTTAATGCTGACGGTGTGGTTGCGCACCACCCGATAATACTGGGGGACATAGGCAATACTCAGAGCTAAAGCCGCATTAAACAAGCCCCGCCCGACCACAAACGCCAAGGTAATGGATAACAATAACCCCGGTAGGGTATAGATGACATCCATGACGAACAGCAAGAGCCGGTCAATTTTGCCCCCGAGATAGCCGCTGGCCAGTCCGAGGGGGACTCCCGTCAAAATACTGAGTAACGTGGCTAAAACCACCACTTTTAACGCCGACTGGGAGCCGTAGAGGGTGCGGGAGAAGACATCGTAGCCTAGGCGAGTTGTACCAAACCAATGCCCCCAGGAGGGGGGCTGGTGAATGGGATTATCGAGGAGTTCTCTAGGACTTTGGATCAAGCCCACCCCTTGCAAGAGGGGGGCGGTGAGGGCGATGAGGATAAAGACCCCGGTGATGACTAGCCCCACCCACATCAACCGGATTGAGAGATTGGCACGTTTGCGAGGTGCTGTGGGGTTGAGGGAAGGTTTGGGGGCGCTCGTCATAACGGAAGGCGGGTATCGTTAAGAATCAACTGGGATAGCCTCAACGCTATCTGTTGGCGCAGAAGCCTCCGGTTCAGGATTTCGATAGCCAAAGAAGTCAATGCGATAGTCGGTGATGCGAACCCCGGTTTCGGCTTCAATGCGTTCAATTAAGTCCGGGGGAAGTTCGACAAACACATCGAGAATTTGCTGACTATCGAGACAGTTGATATGGCTATGAGGGTCACTAATGTTACCATAGAGGCGGCCGTCGGAGCGTTCGATACATTCGATAATGCCGTGACTCGATAGGGCTTCTAGGTTTTGATACACGGACGTATAGCCGATCTCTTTGCCAGCGCGACTGAGTTGATCGTAGATGTCCCGGGCGCAGACGTGATCCTGAACCTCCCAGAGAAGTTCGAGGATGAGCCGACGTTGGCGACTCAATCTCATTCCCAGGGCTTGGCAGCGATCGAGAGCGTCTTGAAGGGAGCGTATGGGTTTTAGGGCGATCGCCTCATGTTTCATCAGTCTAGGTTTGGCTTGCTATCAACAGGGGGAGGCTGACGACTCTTGGCGAAATGAACATTAAGTCAAGAATCGGCCAGAGTTAAAAATCTATCTTATGGAAGGGGACTTTTGTTTCCATCTATGAGCCATTGTAACGTACCCACTTGGGGCGGGGGGTGCGATCAGCGTTACTCCTAGCTTGGAGGAGAGCCAATACAGTAGGGTAGAAAAGGTTAGAAAACCATCCTACTCTAGTATTTTCAAAGGCGGCACTGTTCATGTCCACGAATGAGATTCACCTCGACGCCACGACGATTGAAAGCTTGGATTTAAGCCCGGCCCGGGAGGCGATCGCCCAACAGCTTGAGCGCGGTATTGCTGATGCTGAGCAGTCTCTGCGGTTTCAGATTGACATTCCTCGTGAGCCGAGCGATCCTCGGGAATTGTCAGAGATTCCCGAAATTCGTCTTTGGTTTATCCGTCTCGATGCGGCCTATCCCTGGCTTCCCCTGTTCCTCGACTGGTCGAGTGGTGAGTTGGCCCGCTATGTGGCCATGTTGGTTCCCCATGAGTTTCATCGCACTGAGGGCATCCAATTCAACCCAGAAGCCCTGGAAATCTTCTTGATGAGCAAAATCTTCATTCTGGCGAGTTGGCTCGAAGAACAGGGCTGTCCGAGTCGCTCTCGCCTTAAGGCGATGTCCCAGCTTCTTGGCTATGAACTCGACGAGGGTTTGTTTGACTTATTGCTGGGACAGGGTTAGGGAACTCTTAACAAATCTTTAACAATTTCTCGATCCCTACCTGATTGGTCCCTGGACGAGTCCAGCGTCCTTCGGCGATGTCACGGTCGATTTCATAGACCATGACCCCAAATTTACCGTCATAGCCCCAGTTGGTGACTAACCAGTCACCGCTACGCAGGCCAATTCCCTGTAACTTGGGGCTACCGCTGCTGGTGAGGTGATAAATCTGTTCTTTTTGGCCAATGGCCAGACTGGTGGTGTAGGGGGGTTGTTTTTTAGGATAGGTTCCCGACACCTGATAGAGTCCTCCAACCTCTTGAGAGGGCGCAGATGTGGCTTGTTCGGTTCCAAATTCGGGAAACATCTGCGGGGTTGTCCATTGTCCCTCTAGGGTTCCATCGCGGTGAATCCGATAGACGACGACGCGGAAGGAGCTATCTAAACTCCAGCCGACACAGAGGCGGTTATCGTGATAGAAGCCGAGACCGGAAAAGTTACTGCGATCGCTCAACCAAAAGATTTGATACACCGAACCGGTACGGGAGATCTGTACCGTTCCGCTATAAGGGGTTCCGGCCATGGTTTTGGCCTCGGCGATCGTCCAAGTTCCTTCAGGAGTCATAATTCAAACGGTAAGATCAGGGGAAGTGGCCACAGGGAACAGACCATGAGCAACGAGGGGAAGGTTAGAGACTGTCAGAACCTACCCCATCTTGTGTTGTGTTTTTCTGTTTACCTGTTGGCCAACTTCTAGCTAAACACCTTGTCTAAGATAGTTTGCGGGTCAATGTCCGCCATTTTACCCGTTGCCGAGACAATTCCTTGGGCGCGATCGCCATCGGGGAGGAGTTTCTTAGCATCGGTCGGACCAAACAGAGCGTAGGTGTAGGTTTGGACTGCTACGGCTAGGTGCATGGGCGCACTATCGGTACAAAGCATGACATTGGCGGCGGCGATGGTGGCGGCCAGTTTCCCGATATCGGGAGGGGAAATGGTTTTTAGGCCAGGGACGGCGTTGGTTAACTCCCGGATCAACGCCTTATCGTCGGGGCCACAGACGGCGACAATGGGTAGGTTGGGCTGTCGCTGTTGCAGTCCCTGTAAGACTTTGACCCAGTTTTCAACGGGATAGATTTTATCGAGTCCCTTCTGCTGGGCTAACTGACTAGCACCTCCATGAACCAGGACATAACCACTCTCTGCGACACCAAGCTGCTGTTGTTGCTGTTGGGACCACTCGACGTCCTCTTTGAGCAGAGTCACCTCGATAGGAGGACAGGGGGATTGTATTCCCAGGCCGCGCACCAAGTCGTGATACATTTCGGCGGCGTACTGTTCGGGTTTGAGGGGAACGGGATGAGTCAGGAAGAGGCGACCGGGTTCACCATAGCCGACGCGGCGGGGAATCCCCGTCAGCCAGAGTAGTAGGCCCACAGTCCAGCGACGACCGAGGGATAAAACCGCATCATACTCGCGATCGCGGATAATTCCCATCAGGTTTCCCCAATCGGCGGGGCCGTTGCGATCTTTGAAGTCGAAGGGAATCAGGTTCAAGGAGCCATCATGGAAATACTTGTTAGCCCGATAGGCTCCTTTGGCGCGGGGTTCAACGACGACACTTAGTTGAGAATTGGGATAGTGACGCTTCAGTTGTTCGAGGGTGGGGAAAAACAATAACTGGTCACCAATTCCCCCCGGAACGAGGGTCAAAATTTCTTTCATAGCGTGTTTTAGACTCAGCTGCGCGAAGGGCGTGACAAACGGGGCAATGTTAAACCGGCTGGACGAGGGGCGAGCACCAGGGCGATCGCCTCTGTTGCAACCAGAGTTAATGGTAGTGCGATCGCCCCAATGTCGTCTAGCCAGGGAATCAGGCTTGAGGGCCATCTCGGCGGGTTTTGGGGGCCGGGGGAGTCTGGCTAATGGCGGAACTGCGGCGGCTACCTCCGCCTCCTTGGGGCGAGCTAGGAGGTTTCGAGGCTTCGGTTTGAGCCGGTTTAGCTGCTTGAGTTGCTTCTGCTGTTGTCCCCTCGTTGTTGTTGCTTTTTAGCAGTTGCGCCAAGGTGGTCATCAATCCTTCGAGTTTTCCCTCTTGGCTGAGGTTTTCGAGTAATCCCAGTGCGCTAGTTGAGATCATGAGCTTGTTAATATCTTGGGAGAGATTACCATTGCCGGTGTTGCCGTTGGGAAAGGCATAGATTTTGGCATCGCCCAACACGCCCGGCTGTGGGGCCAAGGCTTTGGCAATTTCGGGGAGGCGATTGAGTAACTCGGGGGCGATTTCCCGAATCAGATCGGCGTTACGGTTGGCGTCACTCAGGGCGTTCTCCGCTTGGATTTTCGCTTCAATCCCTTCGGCTTCGGCTAGGGCGCGATCGCGTTCAGCGGCGGCTAACGTCCGAATCGACTCGGCTTCCAATTCTGCGGCTTCTCGGGCGCTCTCGGCTTGGCGACGGCGGCGAAAGACATCGATTTCAATGACGTTGTTATCGGCGATGCGTTGTTTCTCGGCGGCTTCTTCGGCGGCTAACGCGGAGAGGCGTTGTTTCCGTTGCGCTCGTTCGAGTTCGATCGCCGTTTCCACCGCAGACTCGGCCTGAGCGCGCATGGCTTCAGCTTCGAGGCGTTCTTGGGTTTTCTTGGCGATGGCGATCGCCGTCTCTTGTTTGGCTAACTCTGACAGTTGCTCGGCTTCGGAGATTTCCACCTGAGCTTTCAAGCGGTTAGCATCGATGGTTTTCTGCCGGTTAATCTCGGCCATCTCTGCTTCTTGTTTTTGCAAGGCCTGGGCCACTTTGAGTTTTTTCTGTTGTTCTTCAATCGCAATAGCCGAAAGAATTTGCTTCTCTTGTACCGCTTGAGATTTAGCAATTTCTTCTTCTTCGACGGCTTGGCGCTGCAAGATTTTACTGCGCTCTTGATTGGCCGCCTCTCGGTCTTTCGCTTCCTGAATTTCCCGCGCTCGCTGCGCCCGCATCGACTCCACTTCTTGCTGTTGCTGGAGTTGCGATTCTTCCTCATCCCGCTCGATTTCTAAGGCTTCTTTTCGAGCCGCCAATTCTTGCTGTTTAATGCTGACTTGAGTTCGGAGTTGGAATTGCCGTCGCTCCTGCTCTGTCTGAAGTTCAACCTCTTCTTTCTGCTTTATAGACTTCTGAATCGTCTCCGTGCGCAGCCGCACCCCTTGAGCATCAAAAAAGTTGTTAGTATCGTAGGTATCGCTTTCTTCAACTTCGGAAATTGCGATATTGTTGAGGGTTAAACCTACTTTTTTCAAATCTTGCTGAATCAAGTTCAAAACTTCATCAGCAAAGCCCAATTTGTCGGAATCAATTTCTGCCAGAGTCTTGCGTTTTGCAGCGGCGCGAATGGCATCATCGGCGCGAGTTTCTAGGGCTTCTTTAATGTCCGCCGGGGAGATATTTCCATCCCGAGACAGACGAGCGGCGGCGGTTTTGACATCCTGTTCATCGTGGTTGACGCAAACATAGAACGTCACCCGCATATTAGCCCGTAAATAGTCCTGGGTGCGAACGGCGAGGTTTCCGGTACGTTCGACGTTGATGGTAATCTCCCGCATGGGAACCCGCGTCAGTTCATGGAAGCCGGGGAGAACGATACAGCCCCCATAGAGAATGACGGAGTTTTTCTTGGCTAAAAAGCCCCCAGTTCGCACAAAGGCTTCGTTGTTGGGAGTAATTTGATAGACACGGGTGTAGGCCCAAAATCCCAATAAGATGAGAACGATAATCCCCACGATACCGGCGGCGGTTCCTCCGAGAATAATTGACCCGGTTTGACTATAAATAACCGGGAGTTCCGCCTCTTCTCGAACCTCTTGGCGAATTTCTTGATACTCATTCTCACTCATGAGGTCGGCGATAATCACCGGCGGGGTTTCCGAGTGGTCGGGATTGGCGGTGGTGGGAGGTTGGGGAACCGGTGGCGGAACGGCGGCGGATTTGAGAGGGGAGGTGGGTGGAGGAGGATTCACCTCGATGGTGGTGGATGTGGTACTGGTGGATGTGGTGCTGGGGGGGGAGAGGTGTTGGAGCAGGGTTAACCAATACAGCATAATTGGATATTTCTTAAAGTTTCATTAAGGGGTATTTGTAGAGCCGAGCCAGCGATCGCAGTCGATGGAGTTATGGGCGATCGCCAGGTAGTAATCGGGACAATGTTCGACAATCAGAACCGTATCTCCCCGTTGGGGGACAATCTCAGCCTCGTCGGGGATCACCCCGTTGACGGTGACAAGGTTTTTGGCCGGATCAACTACATCGACTTGGCCCACTTTACCCTCCTGTTGGCGGGGAAGTTGTCGGGAATTGACGGTTCCGAGACATCCCACGAGGCGATCGCTGCTGGAGTCTTCACTAAAACTGGCGAAAAACAGCCGGCCCAGGGGCCGGGCGATCGCTCCCCCGAGGAAGACACTCACGCCTCCGCTGACGAGGAAAACTCCTATATCTAAGGGAGTTCCTGGAACACCTAGGGCCACAGTCGCCACCCAGCCAAACAGGCCCCAGAGGCTTAAGTCCGCCGCCAAGAGCAGCATGAGAGGAACCTGGCCAATGCCCAACCAGCCTAAAATGGGGATATCAAAGCCATCGCCATCGAGGTCATCTTCACCGCCGATGGAGATGGAGACGACAAACAGGACGATTCCTGCGATGAGAAAGATCCAATAGGGAAGATTGGCGAGATCAAACATCGTGTCACTCGAAAGGCTCTCCCACAGAATAACCGCCCTACAATGGAAATGTGGGTATAAGCTAACAAAATTCACGATATGCAGCTCAAACGACTCGGCCATGTGGCCATTTGCGTGCAAGATATTCCCAAGGCGGCCGCCTTTTATGAAAATCTGGGGATGACCCTGGTGTGGAAGGATAGGGACTGGGCCTATCTGAAGGCGGGAGAGGACGGTTTGGCCCTGCTGAGTCCCAATTATGACCAGGCGGGTCCTCATTTTGGCTTTGTCTTTGGCGATCGCCGCGAAATGGAGTCGGCCTATAGTCAGTTAAAGGCTGATGGGGTTCACGTCAGCGAGGTTCACGAACACCGCGATGGAACCGCCTCGTTTTATGGTCGGGATCTCGATGGGAACTGGTTTGAGTATCTTTATGAACCCACTGCTGAGGGGTGCTCGTGACGGGTTAGGCGTTGATTATCTGTTTGCAACAGAAAACCCCGGTTTGTTGAAAATCCGGGGTTTTGGGGGTATGTACAATTGGCATAACAGCGATGATGTCTGCATTTCGGCTAGTCCACAACACGCAGCAGACCTCGTTTGAGTTCCTCGAAAACTTTGTTAATGATGGTTTCTTCTTCACGACTGAGGGCGGATTTGGAGAGCAGACTCCTCATGAAGACGGACTGGTCGGCTCGGGTAATCTGATGAGATTCAAAAATGCGGTGGGCAATTTCCTGAACATTGGAATCTCGATGTTGCACCTGTGTGGCAGTCATACGCTAATCTCTCTACCCAGTTCTGTTCGATTTCTTTCATCTTAACAAGAACTTTAATTTGGCTATGCGATCGCGCTTACTTGTTCCTTGTGACGGCGATCGCATGGCGGTTCAGTTTGCGTAAAAATACGATTAGTAAAAATACGTAGTTAAAAACACTCGAATACTAGAAACCGGGTTTCTTTTGTTTTCAAAAACTCGCTTTCTCATGCCCTAATTGTACGCAGTTACAAACACTCGAATACCAGAAACCGGGTTTCTTGGAGAAACTCGGTTTCTTTGTTTTCAGAAATTCGCTTTCTCATGCCCTAATTCTCCTCGGAAAACGTTGATAAATCCATTTTTTCATACGCCTCAAACGGCTGATGAATCCAGGGATTATCCTCTAAATAACGAACATAATAATCCGGCGTAAACGTCGCACAAGCCTTACACCATAATACCGCTGTTCTCAGTTCTAAAATATGCTGACCATAATGCTCATACAGCCAAGCTAATACCGCTTTTAGTGAATCCCCAGAATCGACTAAATCATCAACAATTAGCAGCCGTTGTCCCAGTTGGGGAGTAGTCATCGACAGGGAACGAGAGACAATCACCTCCCCCTGTTCTCGTCCCTCAAGTCCCCCATAGGATGCTGTAGATAAGATGGCGAGGGGACAATTAAAGATACGAGAAAGGGTATCGCCGACTCGTAATCCCCCTCGGGCCAAACAGATGATTTCGTCAAATTCCCATTGGGATTTATAAATTTGTACTGCCAGACGTTCGACAGTGCGATGATAGTCTGACCAGGACACATAAAGCTCGGACATAATTGATAATTGATAATTGATAATAGGGGGTGGGTTAGTTGGCGGTAAAGGTTTTAGAGTAGATGCGATCGCACCTGGCGGTTTCCACCCCAGTCGCCGGGAGATAGTGGTGTCGTTCGTAGAATTGGACGGCTTCCTTGAGAATCGTGGCGGTTTCGATCCAAATTGTCTCGAAGCCCCGTTGTTGAATTTCGGCTTCTAATTGTTGCAGGAGAAAGGTCCCTAAACCGCAGCCTCGAACCGAGGGGGCCAGATACATTTTACGCAATTCCACCGCGCGATCGCCCCGAGAGACCGGGTAAAATCCCGCCGTTCCCACTAGAGTCTCCCCCTGTTCAACTACCCAAAATCCGCCTCCACTGTCGAGATAGAAGCGTTCGACTTCCACCACATCGCGATCGGCCCCTTCGGGTTCCCAGCCGAGGCCATATTCGAGGAGAATCGAGGCAATCAGGCGGCCGGCCGGGATGCGATCGCCCTTTTGCCAAGGACGGATTCTAAAGTCTAAATACTGTCCTTCAACCATCAGCCTGTTCCAACGCGAAACCAATTAACTGATGCACCAACTCAGGAAAGGAGATCCCCGTCGCTTGCCACAATTGGGGATACATACTGGTGGCGGTAAAGCCGGGGAGGGTGTTGATCTCATTGAGGAAAATCTCCCCCGTCTCCTCCTGATAGAAAAAGTCTACCCGAGATAACCCCGACGCATCGACAGCGGTAAAGGCTTGGGCCGCCAACTCACGAATCTGTTGGGCAATTGTATCGGGGAGGGGTGCGGGAATCAACAAATCGGCCTGGCCCGCTGTGTATTTGGTCTCATAGTCGTAGAAATCGCTCTGAAAGCGAATCTCACCCACCACGGAAACACGGGGGTTGTCGGTTCCGAGGACGGCACATTCGACCTCGCGGGCCTTGGGAACAGCGGCCTCGACAATGACGCGGCGATCGTAACTGGCGGCACTATCTAAGGCGGCTTCAAACTCACTGCGCGATCGCACCTTGGAAATGCCCACCGAAGACCCTAAATTGGCGGGTTTGACAAAACAAGGATAGCCTAATACCCCATCAATCTCATCACAGAGTTTGGGAAACACACAGGGATTGGACCAAATCTCATGACGGCGAATCTCCCGATAGGCCACTTGGGGAAGTCCCGCCTGGGCAAAGGCCGACTTCATAGCCAGCTTATCCATTCCCACCGCCGAACCGAGAACCCCCGATCCCACAAACGGCACTTGCATCAACTGCAATAACCCTTGAATCGTCCCATCTTCCCCATTGGGGCCATGGAGAATCGGGAACCACACCGTCATCGCGGCGGTTTCCGGGGGAAACTCCCACAAGCTGGTTTTATCCGACTCATCCTGTGAGAGAGGCTGTCCCGAGTCCAAAATCCTTTGAGCCACATCGGGGCCATGCCAACGTCCATCCTTACTGATATAAAAGGGATGGACAGCATAGCGACTCGCATTATCCGCCGAGAGGAGAGCGGTGGCGATCGCCCGGGCCGAGGAAATCGATACCTCATGTTCCCCAGACCGTCCGCCAAATAGCAATCCCACCTGTTCTTTTGTCATACCTTCAAAACCTCCACCATGAAAACGCCTTGGCTCACCGCGATAATTGTACCGGCTGTTCTGGGACTTTGCTGGTTTCCCACAGCACCCCTGAGGGCTAACCCTCCCTCATCCCTCTGTTCTAATGAGAACCCAGAACCTCCCTCCTCTGAACGTCGGGATGCGGTCATCCCCCGCCATGACCTACGTTTCGAGATTCCCCGCAACTATGAGATGATTTGGGACGATGACCCCCCCCATGGCCGATACACTCCGCGTCTCGATTCGTAATCCGACCGATGTGGCCTTTCTCGACTGTGCTAGAGAACATGGTCCTATGGGTGCGGGCCATCAAGTTTCGGATATTATCGTCGAGATTAAACCGCGTCCAAGCCATGTGCAGCAGATTGAGGATATCTTGGACTCCGCCATCTCTCAAAACCGGGACTTCACCCGCAATACGATCGCCGGAGAAGAGGCCATAACTTGGATACAAGAGTTTCGCGCCAACTATATCACCTATAATGCCGCGCTGTTGCATCCCGATGGTGAGCATCTGATTCACATTTCTGTTGGCGATTCTGGAGGCGCGATCGCACCCCAGGAGGTGGACGTGCTAGAAATGGTCATCGACTCCTTAGCCTTCGGGAGAATCTCCTGGTGAGGGAAAGGCCGATGAGAAAGGCCGATGAGAAAGGCCGATGAGACATGCCGATGAGCGATCGCCAAATCTGTTATAACGAGAGTAGGTGGTTCAAGTAGGACAGAATGGCTCCCAACCCCAAGATTATGCAAGCGGTAGAAGGACTCGACTACCGCGTCACCGTCGGCGACGTGGCCAGTCAAGCCGGCCTCGATGTTAACCTCGCTCAGAAAGGCCTGTTGGCTCTGGCCTCCGATGCTAACGCCCATTTACAAGTCGCCGAAACTGGCGATATTGTCTATGACTTCCCCCGCAATTTCCGCAACATCCTGCGCGGGAAGTTCTTACGACTGCGTCTAAAGGCCTGGTGGGACAAGATCTGGAATGTTCTGTTTTACCTAATCCGGATTTCCTTCGGAACCTTGCTGATTGTCTCGATTATCCTCATTTTCGTGACCATCACCATCATTATTGTCGCCCTTAACTCCAGCCGTGACAATGATAGCGGCGGTGGCCGTAGTAGTAGCCGTGGCGGCGGCGGTGGGGGGCTGTTCTTTATTCCCCGCTTCTGGATTGGGGATATGTTCTGGTTTTATGATCCCAATCCTCGCCGCGCTCGCCAACGCAAGGCGAAGTCGGGCCGAGATAGTTCTGAGATGAACTTCCTAGAAGCCGTTTTCTCGTTTCTCTTCGGCGACGGAAACCCCAATGCTGATTTGGAGGAACGCCGCTGGAAAGATATCGCTCAGGTGATTCGTAATCATAATGGGGTGGTAGTGGCCGAACAAATCGCTCCCTATTTGGATGATTTAGGAAATCAATTTTCTCGGGAAACGGAAGACTACATGATTCCCGTGTTGTCCAAGTTTGACGGTATTCCTGAAGTGAGTCCTGAAGGAAATTTAGTCTATCGCTTCCCCGAGTTACAGGTAACGGCGAAACAACAGCGCCGTAAACCCGTCGAAACCTATTTAACGGAGTCGCCCTGGACCTTCAGCCAAGCCAGTTCTGGACAAATCTCGATGTCCATTGGTTTGGGTGCAGTTAACGTGATTGGTGGCGGTATTTTAGGGGTTTTGTTACAGAAACCGGAAGTCCAAGAAATTGTCGCCGAATTGGGCGGTTTAGTGGGCTTTGTCGATTCGATTTACTGGCTGTTAATTGCTTACGGAATTGCCTTTTTAACACTTCCTCTAGTGCGCTATTTCTGGATTCAACGGCGCAATCAGAAGGTGCAACGCCGCAATGCTGAACGTCAGGAACGGGCGCTGGAGTTTGAACGCCTCGAACCCCAGTTGCGGCCTAAACTGGATTATGCCCGTCAGTTTGCGCAACAAACAGCCATTGGTACAGACGACCTTGCCTATACCACAGAAAAGGATATTGCGCAACAAGAATTTGAACAATCGGATAAGATTGACCAAGAGTGGCGCGATCGCCTCGATTCCGGGTCTTAGGGTCGGGGGGGGATAGCCTGGAGATGTGGGGGAATCCCCACTGCTTCGGGCGCTTTTTTTGTGGCAAATTTAACTCAATAGGCATAAAATATAAATAAGTGCAACGATATTTGAAGATTTATTGATTTGCACGACGCAATCATAAGGATTCTATGACGACTAACGTACCGATTAACAACAACCCAGCCCCAGATATGTCTCGCCGTCAGTTACTCAACTTCCTGACAGGCGCAACAGTCGCCGCAGCCGTAGGCGGTGCAGCCTATCCGGCCCTGCGCTACTTCGTCCCGCCTCAAGAGGGTGACGGTAGCGGGGCCATTGTGGCCAAAGATAAACTTGGCAATCCCATCCCGGCCCAACAAATTCTCAGCCAACCTGCGGGAACCCGGGCCTTAATTGCTGGACTGGCTGGAGAACCCACCTATCTGACCGTAGAAGCCGACGGACAGCTTAACGCCATGGGTATTGTCGATAACTGTACCCACCTCGGCTGTACCTTCCCCTGGAATGCCAGCGCCGGCCAGTTTCAATGTCCCTGTCATGGCTCACGCTATGATGAGCAGGGCAATGTGTTGCGCGGACCCGCCAATCGTCCCTTGAAAATTGCTCACGTCGAGGTGAAGGGCGATCGCATCTGGTTATATCCCTGGACAGAAACCGATCCTCGCACCGGAGAACAGCCCTGGTGGGTTTAAGAGGGTATCAATTGGGATAAATAAAATGAGCCCAAAGGTCCCCATCGCGACCACATTTGTCCAATAAGAAACCATTGGGGTAAAACAATCGCGCCCCATAGGTATCCCGATAGCCCGTCAAGGCATTGCCCCAAGGGTCATTGACAATCAAGCCCGAGGGAGTATAGCCAATCACCGTCACCACATGACCTGTGGCGGTGAAATAGCCGGGCAACACTACCGGCCGACCTTCAGCAATCTCCTTATCAATCTCGGCCCAACGCCGTCGCGTGCCAAAGTTGGTGCGATAGCCATAGGCCCGAATCACCGCCGATAACGCCCCATGGTCGGTTTGGCCACCAATGCCATAACGACGGACAATCCATTGAAATAACTCATCAGCTAATAAACGACTCACCGTCGGTCGTAGGCCGTAATAGTACAAGACCATAGCCGCCGAAGTGGGGTTACAGGTAGCCCAAGAATAGCTGGGATTGTCCCGTTGCGAAAAATAGGGAACATTCAGTTCCTTGCGACTCGGTAAAGTTGACGGAGGTGGGGCTGGGGCTGGAGTTGGCGCCGGCGGTGGGACTAACTCCACCCCATCGGCCCCGCGTCGTACCCAAACATGATCAGCAAAGAGATAGCCAGTATTGCCATATCCCCGCAATTCTTCCGTTAGGGCGACCCGCACATGGTTCGTCTCGGGGTCGGTGGTGTAACTCTTGACGCCATAGACGCGGCCTAAGGGTAGGGTCGTCCGGTCGTCACTGCTAAGTTCGCCACTGGGAACGGGACGACGTTTAAGGACCGTTTGCTGACGCATGGTCACGGTTAGGGCTTCCGGGTCGTAGGGGATAGACTGGCCATCACGAACGAGTTCCACATGTTGCCAGTAGATATAGCCAATGTTGCCAAAACCAGGTATGGATTCCGCTAAGGTGACGCGGAAATGTCCAGCAATAGAGGCATGGCCGCGAATGGCAAAGGTTTGTCCTTTGAGTAATTGGGCTTTGACATTAGCCGGAAGAGTATCTTGAGGTTCCGTGGAGGTTTTGATGTGGGTGTTGCGGGTGACCAGGAGTTGGGCCTGGGTGGGAATATCCGGCAGATTACTGACCTGAAAGACGAAGGGGCGATCGCCTTTGCGTAATTCCACATGGGGTTCATAGAGATAGCCAAACTCGCCGATGGGACTGAGGGGTTGAGTCAAGCGAACTTGCAGATGGCCATCAATATAAGCATATTGCTCCACCTCCCGTTCCAATCCCTCTTGAAGTTGCAATTTTTGACCATCGCCGAGGGTCGCACTATCAAGGGGGGCAACTTTAAACCAGGTTTCTTGCCGAGTTTTGAGGGTGAGAGGTTCCCCGAGGGTTTCTGAGTCGGTACTGACAGTGATGTAAATAATTTCGTTATGGACTGTGGCCCCGTTGGCATCGGTTCCCCGCAACCGCAACCAACGCAAGCCTTCATCTTGAAAGCCATTATCGAGTTTCACCTGCCAAGTTCCTTCATTGGCATTCAGGGTGACAGGAAGGGAAAACTTATCCTCAGCCACCACGGAGATAGACGTGACTTTGTTGCGATCGAATTGACCGTTGAGGGTGGTAGCCTGTTCAACCAACACCTCTTTGGGACCGCGATAGTCGAGGGTTGGGGCAATCAGGAACGGTTGTCCGCCTTTTTGAAACTCCACAAAATCCGGGGACACATAACCACTGTTACCAAATCCGGGAAAATTCTCCGTTAGGGTGAGTTTGAGATAGCTGGCTTCCCATTCATAACTCTTCACCCCATAGATGCGTGTTGGGGCGAGGGAGGTTTTGTCCGAGTCTGACAAGGTGGCGGCATCAGCGGGGCGTTTAGTGAAGGAGGTGTCCCGCAAAATGGTCATTACCACTTGGTCTGGATCGAAGGCTAACCAGGTAGAGTCTTGGTTGATGCGGACATGGAGGTTGTAGAGAAAGCCTGTATTACCAAAGCCGGGAATCGTCATGTCCTCGACAAAGGTGACTCGGTAATGACCACTGACACAAGCGTAGCCCGTGAGGAAAAAGACTTGTCCTTTGAGGAGTTCCGCTTGCTGACTTCCTGAAAGAAGTGTGGAACTCTCAGGAATTTGCTTGATTTTGGTGTCATGAGTGACCCACAGCAGCAGTGTTCCGGAAGGGGGTTCAGGTAAACTGGCTTCGCTGAAGTAGAAGGGGAGTCCACCGACGTCTAAGCGGGTGTGGGGTTCGTAGAGATAACCGAATGTCCCGACGGGCGATCGCCGTGACTCCAATTCCACCCCGAGATGATTCCCTTCGAGGGTATAGCGACGCAGCCGTAGGGTTTCCTCTGCTTCGAGGCGAATCTTTTGATGGTCAGCCAGTTGGTCGCTTTGAATAGGGGCGGCTTTGAACCAGGTACGCTGTTTGAGAGTCAGTTTGAGGTCATCGGCTTCAATCAGGGGTTTTTGGCTGACAGTGACATAGAAGGTGCGATCGCCCACCACCTCGCCATCACGATTAGTTCCCTTCAGGCGAAACCGACGAATCCCAGCTTGATTAAAACCGTTATCCAGTTGAACCCGCCACAAGCCCTCACTGGCGTTCACCGTCACCGGTAGGGAGAAGCGATCCTCCGCCGCTACCGAGACCTTAGCAATCTGTTGTGGATCATAGGTTCCCTCCAATACCGTCGGTGTATTGATGAGAATTTGTTGGGGAGTGAGATAGGTTAAAACACCCATAGGAAAGGGGAAGAATCAAAGGCTGGCTACATTCTAACGCCCGAGTCTTCCCCTTTCTCATAAATTTGATGTTGCGCCGGTCAATCCATCAACAGGTGAGGCTAGGAGACGCTGCTGAGAACGTCTTTGGCGTGGTTGGCAGTATCAACTTTATCAAAGACTTGGATAATTTTGCCTTCCCCGTCGATGATGTAGGTGACACGCTTGGAGTAGCCGTCGCCCTCAACATCATAGGCGCGAGTCACAGTTCCATCGGCATCAGCCACCAGTTGGAAGGGTAGGCCATATTTCTCGGTGAACTGCTTGTGAGAGGCTTCGTCATCCATGCTCACCCCTAAGACCACCATATCTTTGCCTTGGATTTCCGAGTAGGCATCGCGGAACCCTTGGGCTTCTTTGGTGCAACCGGGGGTGTCATCTTTGGGATAGAAGTACAGCACCACGGTTTTACCTTTGAACTGAGACAGGCTAATGGTGTCTCCGTTGGTGTCTTTAGCAGTGAAATCGGGGGCAGTGGAGCCAACAGCGAGAGTCATATCGAGATCTCCTTACATTTCTTCATATATCTGTTGGCATCCTAACATTGTTGACCCGTCGGGGAACAAGGGGGGGAAACCCGATCAGGGGTCAATAATTTCAATCATGGTGGATAAGGCGGCCATCTGATTCACATCTACGGCATTGCGGGTGGTACGAACCTCAATATCTCCTCGGGTATGGCGATCGATATCCCCAAGCAACGTCTCCACCACATTCAGAGAATCCTCATCCCCCAAGGAGAGAGGTGCGCGGCGGGCAATGCCAGTATCAGCCGCAATGCGGGCAATGACGCGCAGGGCCTCCCGCAGGGGGCGCGTACTAGCAATGGTCAGGATTTCCACATAGCCACGGCCGGTGAGACAGAGATGAAATTCCTCACTGGGATTGCGGCAATAGTCCCGTTGGGTGTTGCGGTGTCCCTCATGCTCAGGAGCGGTTAAGGATTGACCTGAGACCAGGCGAGCCGCTTCTTCTGGGGCATCCCAATCATTGGGATAGAGGACGGTGATACGACCACTACTGCCAATGGCCAGGAGGCTGACATAGAGATCGCGATCTTCGTGATTGGTCACCTGAATCAGCACTTCTGACCCAGAGGGGAGACTATTGAGGTCATGCTCTCGCTGTTGAACCACTAAATCGCGACCGCCGCGAGTCCCGCCACGGGCCAGGGTCTGATTGCTTTGGGCCACTTCGACTTGAACCTCTAAGTTGAGGTTGGAGGTGTCACTGTTGAGGACTGAGCCGAGAATCTGTCCCGCCAGGAGCAGTTGAAAGCGGGGAACGAGACGGTTGGCGGCGGCGGCGATGGATTCGTTGGGTTGGCCGAAGCTTTGGGGAATAGGAATCAGGCCTCGGGTAAACAGTCCAATGCTTGCGAGTGCGGCGATGTCGCGTGAGCCTTGTTCAAATGCGGCCGCTTGGGCGATGCGAGTCATGCGGCCGATGAGAAAGTGGGGGGTTTCGCCGCTGTCGAGGGGGACGGGGTCAACTTGTCGAATCTGTTGGAGGAGCGATCGCATTTCATTGAGGTCATCTGCTAAGGAGGGGTCGAGTCCCAGACGCAGGCTCAAATCTGGGGGAACCCCTCGCACCCGTTCCCGCAGCAGCAGTCCCGCCTGAGGGAGCGATCGCGCCTCACCCTGGACAACGCCATAGCCCCGTAACCCCTCCCGTCGCGTCTGTTCAATCTGCGCCAGCTCCTGCCCTTGAGCATCAATGGCTGCAAACACGGCCCCTTCCTCAAAGGCCTCCAAACTCTGGGAGGACACCCCCCCCAGCCAGAAACTGATTTCACCATTCTCCTCTGCCAAGACAACGGCTTCCGCTGGTGGGGTTGGCGGGGTGAGAAAATAGAGGGGTTGTTGGTCGTGATCACTCCCCGGTGCAACAGCAAACACGGGAGCCTGCTGAATCCCGGAACTATTAGCCACATCCCGCGCACTCCGAGATAAATCCACAAACACCCGTTCTAGGGGCAAACTTCCCGGCTGTTGCCACAAATAGCGAGTCACGCCGTAGGTAAAGGCCCCGGCGAAGAAGCGACCCGAACCACGGCCAAAGGAGGCATCGGCCGCCAGTTGATTAGCTTGAGCCGAGCCAATGGCCACCCCTTTGGCGATACCTTGAGTTCGTCGCTGTTTCAACTCCGCCGGAGACAAGTCAAGACGACTCATCCAGGTCTCTTGAGTCATCAATTCTTGCTCACTGGGGTCAGAATAGCCCGCACCGAAGCGAGATTCAATGGCGCGGAAGCGGATATCCCCTCGGGTTCCGCCCCCAGAATGGCAACTATCGAGCATCACCGTCACTTGGTCCGTCTTCAGGGCTGACATGAGCAGAAACAGGGTTTTGCCCATAATATCGTTGACCTCAGTGGCCTGGGGATTAAGGCGACCATCATAGGGAACCAGGGTTCCGTTATAGCCCTGAACCCCCTGATAGCGAGGGTCTTGGGGCAGAGGAATCGGGTCAGGGTCACGGACCAAGGCCCCATGACCCGAGAAGTGAAACACCACGATATCGCCCGGTTGAGCCTGGTCAATCAGGTGCGACTCAAAAGCCGTTAAGAGATTCTCTCGGGTGGCGTTTTCATCGGTGAGGGTGAGAATATCCTGGGGATTAAAGCCAAAGCGATGCACCAGTAACTGCCGCTGCATCTCCACATCCGTAACACAGCCTCGTAGGGGAGAAATGCCCAGGGGATAGCGGTTGATGCCCACCAGGAGGGCTAATTTGCGGGGTGTGGGTTGAGCGAGGAGATGGCCGAGGCGATCGCCTTGTCGAGCGAGGTCCCACTGACTGAGGGCGATCGCCCCCAACGCCCCACCAGCCCCCTGAAGAAAATAACGACGTTTCATACCTGACCTCTCCAATACCCGTCAACGGCGATGATTATTGAACGTGAACCCCGACCAAAATCCCCGACCGGGAGGGGTGCCCGAAGGGCGGGGTGGGTCTTCGGGCTGTCAGTACTGCGAAGACCCACCCCCTAAACCCTCCTAGGAGAACCCACCCCAGCTCCCAGGAGGGGAGAACCCACCCCAGCCCCTCCCAGGAGGGGAAACCCACCCCAGCCCCTCCCAGGAGGGGAAACCCACCCCAGCCCCTCCCAGGAGGGGATAATCCATCCTCCCTCAATCCATCGCCGTCCATTGCCCCGAAAACAGGAACGAGGCCCAATAATAGGGGTGCTTCCCCTGTTCCAGCCAGGCCAACTGCACCTCCCGCAACGCCTCACTGCGACCCTCCCCCGCCAACAACCGTTGATAATAATCCCGCATCAACTGCGCCGTCTCCTCATCCGCCACCTTCCACAAACTCATCAACTGACTCTCCGCCCCCGCCATCACCAAGGCTCGCCGCAAGCCATAAACCCCCTCACCATTCGCCACATCCCCCACTCCCGTCTCACAAGCACTCATCACCACCAAACGAGTCCCCCGCAAATCCAACCCCACCGCTTCCAGGGCCGTCAACACCCCATCCTCCCCCTCACTATCTCGGGTATTAAACCCCGCAAACGCCAACCCAGACCGCAGCAGAGGATTCTCACTACTGGTAGGACGGTCACTGGGGGGAGCAAAAAACTGCCCCGGCTGTGCCCCCGTCACCACAAGAATGTCACCACGAGGACTGGGCTGAGGCGGTACAAACTCCACATCCTGGAGAAAGAAACCATGAGTTGCCAGATGAAGAATACTGGGAGCCTGAATCTGTTTGAGAGCATTTTCCGTCGCCTCCGCCTCGGTGAGAATGATGGGATTATCAAGTAGCGGTGCAATAGCATCCACCTCCCGCTGAGTTCCCCGCAACTCTCCAAACCGTAAATCCTCTATCTCCATAGACCGTTGAGACTCTCCCCGAGTGGCACTGGCCACCTGCGTCACGGCAGAGGTATCAGCATCATCATAATCAGGATTAGCAAACAACACGGGCGGTTGACGACTGGGGCGGGGATTTTGCAGTCGTAACAAGTCTCGTCCGGTGGTCAAATGAGTCAACTGATAGGATTCCACCAAATAACGATTCTCCTCATCCACCAATGCAGCAAAAGGAATTAAGTTCAGTTGACCATCAGGAGACAGGAGTAGATGAGTAGCATCTCCCAGTAGAGGACGAATGGGAGCCATCAGCAACTCATCCAGTTCTCGTCCTGTGGTTTGTGCCCATTGTTGGGNNGGGGAACGAGTGGCATTGAGGAAAGCAAAGGCTGCATTATCAATCGTCTCGGCATCTCCTAAGTCCACCCATTGGGGTTCACCGGAGGCATGGAGGATATAGGCGGCATAGCGAGGCGTTCCCCAACCTTGTGACCAGGGACGATATTGCACCAGTTCCACCAAAGCGGCATCATTCGGAATCAGTGCCTGAACCGCCTCAATTTCCACCGGTTCCGTTGCTACTCGGAACTCAGCACTGCGACGAGATAGGTCATCTTCCAACTGTTCCACCCGTTGACGCAGGGCATCTATCTCCGAGCGATAGACATCAGGGTCTTGGTTCCCTAACCCAGCATAGAGACGAGTCGCCAGTTGGGTTTGGGTATTGGTGTAGTCATCCAGAAGGGGAGCGAGTTCAGGACTAAGGTTATCTCGCAGGAGTTGTTGTGTCTCAGTCACGGCATCGAGAATGCGTCCTTTGCGGCGTAGAACTGTTGTCAGGGCGAGACGTGCTGCCTCGGGATGGTCTGAGGCATCTTGAAGATGGAAGGAGACCGTAGCATGAGTTGTGCCGGATAGGGTGGCGATATAGGCTTGTTTACGGGCTTCTGAGCCGATGGCAAGGTTATGGGCTAGGTTCGCTTCTTCAATTTCTAGGCCCTGTTGGAGAAAATTCAGACTTTGAGATGTATCTCCTTGGGCTTGGTAGAGTGCTGCTAAGTTGTTGAAGCTGATGGCGACAATAGGGTGAGACTCTCCTAATGTGATTTGATAACGTTCAAGGGAACGACGGAACAGAGGTTCAGCGGCACTATAGTTTTCCTGTTTACTGTAGAGTGCTGCCAAATTATTTAAGCTAGTGGCAACATCGGGATGAAACCCTCTCAGAATGAGTTCGCGGATTTCTAGAGAACGACGCAATAAAGGTTCAGCAGCGCCATAGTTTTCTTGCTCACTGTAGAGTGTAGCCAAGTTATTGAGGCTTGTTGCTACATGAGGGTGAGACTCTCCTAGATTTATTTCTCGAATTTCTAAGGAACGACGTAACAAAGACTCGGCTGCGCTATAGTTTTTCTGGTTACGATAGAGTTCTGCCAGATTATTAAGGCTGGTCGCCAAATCGGGGTGAAACTCTCCCAGAGTGGTTTCCTGAATCTCAATAGCACGATAATAAAGAGGTGCAGCGGCGCTATAGTTTCCCTGGTCAGCGTAGAGTTGTGCTAAATTGTTGAGGCTATTCGCTACATAGGGGTGAACCTCTCCTAGAATTGTTTTATAAATCTCAATAGCACGATGATAGAGGGGTTCAGCAGAACTATAGTTTCCCTGGTTTCGGTAAAGCGCTGCTAAATTGTTAAGGCTGCTTGCAAAATGAGGATGAGATTCTCCCAGAGTTGTTTGATAAATATTAATCGCACGATGGTAGAGAGGTTCAGCGGCGCTATAGTTTCCCTGGTCAGCGTAGAGTTGTGCTAAATTGTTGAGGCTATTCGCTACATCGGCATGAGAGTCTCCGAGGGTCGTTTTACGAATTTGGAGGGAACGACGGAACAGAGGTTCGGCGGCATTATAGTTTCCCTGGTTGCGATAGAGTTCTGCTAAGTTGTTCAGGCTTGTTGCCACATCAAGGTGGGATTCGCCTAGGGTGGTTTCTCGGATTTCAAGAGATTGGCGATACAGAGGTTCAGCGGCACTATAGTTTCCCTGGTTTCGGTAGAGTTCTGCCAAGTTATTTAGACTCATTGCTACATCGGGGTGGAACTCATCTAGGATGGTTTCTCGGATTTCAAGGGATTGGTGGTACAGAGACTCAGCAATACTGTAGTTGCCCTGATTTTGATGAATGACTGCCAAGTTATTTAGACTTAAGGCGACATCAAGGTGAGACTCTCCTAAGATATTTGTTTGAATGTCTAGTGCTTCTTGTGCTAGAGGGATGGCTTCTTGATAATCTCCTGCTTGATAAAGTTCGATCGCCTGCTGATTGAGAAAATTGGCTTCTTCCAATAATTCCGCTCGTTCAATCTCAAAAGATGTTGCTATGTTTACTGTCAACTGATAGAGTCCTGTTTGTTGCCCTTGTGTCGAAGTTGCTAAAATGCTGTAAGAACCTGTTGCGGGTAAAACCACAACAATTTGAGCGTTGGTGTTCTCACCTCCATAACTATCTTGAGCAATCAGTACCACATTGTCGCCCCCTGATGCTAACAATAACTGGGCATCAAAGTCATCACTGATTAAATTAATAATCAGTGCTTGTCCTTCTAGTCCTTCTATCGTATGGATATTGAAGTATCTGCTATCATCGAAAACACGGCTTGTTTCATCCAATCGCCCCCTAATTTCAATGGGTTCAAAGGCACTATTGACCGATGATTGGACAAGTTGATGAGGTTCCTCGGCTACAACGGGAAAGACCCTTGGTAAGCCTAATCCCAATGTGGTGAATAGCCCCAAAGTCAGCAGACGTTGCGATACGTGCATGGGTCGAACCCTCCTAGATGTGATGGGAGTTTCTTTGGTAAGCAGCCACGACGCCCAGATGCTCCCTACGAATTGATATTGATTAAATGTATTTCTGGAGCCTGAGAGCTTATTCACATCTCCGTAAAATCTAGCATTAAAAGGGACTGAGGTATCATTGAACCGCCTCGGATTCCGGAAATCGCCCTCTCGGGACTGGGGTTTATACTGATGCGACCCTAAGATAACAATGCTTCATCGCCGAAACTCCCCACTTCTGCTCAGCCTTAGTCTGGCCGTTGCCTTAGGGGGTCCCATCGGCTGTGCGGTAGACCCTCCGACGGACGACTCAGACCCCGTTACAGAAACGAGTCCCGTCCCAGAACCTGACTCAGACCTTGCCCAAGACCCCGATGACTCCGCCGATGACTCCCCAGAAGCGACCCCCGCTGATTGGGCCATGGCCGATATGACCCATGTTTTAGAGGGTCATGAGGAGTCTCCGACCCTACTGGTGTTTAGCCCCGATGGTCAAACCCTGGCCACGGCTAGTGAGGATGCCCTCAAGGTCTGGGATGTGGAGTCAGGTCAGGTGTTGCATCGTCTGGAGGGCCATCGGCCGGCGGGATACTCCCCCATGGCAACGATTCCTCCCACGGCGATCGCCTTTAGCCCCGATAGTCAAACCCTGGCCACCACCAGTCGCAGTCAAGGCATGATGCCCCAAGATTCCCTAATTCTCTGGGATCTCAATAGTGGCGAACCTCAACAAAAACTCGCTGGAGACTCAGGATGTCAAGATGTGGCCTTTGCCCCGGAAGGGAACCAAGTTTGGGCGGCCTGTGGACAAGAATTGCAACGGTGGTCTGTAGAGACGGGGTCGTTAGAGTGGTCGATGGACATGGGAGTGATTGAGGAGATGGCCCTGAGTCCCGATGGGCAAACTCTGGCTACTGTGGAGATGAACCTCCCCGATCGCAGCCAGGATAGCACTCAGGTGCAGTTATGGGATGTTGGAGGTGACTCGCCCCAGCCGCTGCGATCGCTCTCTGGGGACTCCCAGGACATCACCATGGCTGAATTTACCCCCGATGGTCGCTATCTCGTGACCCAAACCCCCGCCATTTGGTCAAACGATGGAACTGGGGGGTCTCCGGGACAGGTCGCGATTTGGGATTGGCAACAGGGAGAACGGCGCTATCAACATGAGTCCTCTAGTCGCTCTCGGGTGAGTATCAGTGCCGATGGTGAGCTGTTGGCCGGTCAGTTTGGCGAGGCGCTGCTGATTGATGTGCAGGGCAACCCGGTGAACAATTCCATTCTCACCCGTCAGCAAGGAGGCGCTTCAGCCGTGGCCTTCAGTCCCGATGGCGAAACCCTAGCCTGGGCCGGACAACCCCCCACCTTTCCGGCGCCGATTGTCCGTCTCTGGCAGGCGGGAGCGGCGACAGAACCCACTCATGAAAGCGCCGATCGCGATCGCAGTCAATATACCTCGGTGGACTTACCGGATGACCGCACCACCCAAGACATCGAAACCTTCACGCAAGAGAATTTCGGACTCAGAGAAACCCTCGGCAGGGAAAACGAAACCCTGACCCTAACGATGCCCGACACGAACCGGGCCGAAGCCATCCTCACCCTCGACTCCCTTCGCGATGATTCCGTTGCCGCCATGCGCTATCGATTAGAGTTTGAGCTTCAAGACGATGGCGTCACCTGGGAACTGGTCTGGGTGGGCCGTCAGCAACAATGTCGCCGTGGAGAGATGGCTGACGATGGCTGGACTCGTGAACTCTGCCCCTAGTGCCTCAGTGCAACGGTTCACGCCCTCATCGTCCCCATCCTGTTGCCTCAACTGCTTACGGACTACACTTGAATAATTAGCCAAACGGCCATAAATTGAAAATTAAGTCATGTCAACCAACTTGGAGGTTACTCATAT
>LJZT01000145.1 GCA_001314905.1 Phormidium sp. OSCR | reverse complement strand
ACGATGCCATCTTAATGGCAAAGTTTTTACGCTGCCTACTTACCTTGAAGTATTTCCCGATTATACTACAGTGGTTGCCGCGATTCATCTCAACGTTGAATCGCGGGGTAGGTAACGACGACATCTAACGAGGGAGATCTTCTGATGCAATCCGTATTAGCAAAAACAGGGTTATTTGTCAAAAGACAGCTTGTCATAGCTGCTCTATGCCGCGAATAGGGGGGATAGAGCGCCTTCGTTAGTATCCGAAACTATCCTTCAGTTTATCATGGAGTCTCAGCACATTTGAATTTCAGATAACCGCAACTTGTAAACTTTTGTAATTGATGATGAGATTTGTAATTGATGATGAGATTGATGATTCGGGTGTGAATTCTAAACCTCACTGAGAGAAGGAGCGAAAATTCGCAAAATTTAACCCAGCACGGTTAAATAATGATAAGAGGGGTCTCAAAAGCCTGCTTAAGTTCAATAATCGAGTTAAATATAACGAATGGCAAAAGATACCAGTTCCGGCTATAAAGTCATCGCCGACAACCGACAAGCACGTTATCGCTATAGCATCCTAGAAACCTACGAAGCCGGCCTTGAGTTACAAGGAACGGAGGTTAAATCCATCCGTCAAGGCCGCGTCAACCTACGGGATGGCTATGCTCTGATTCGGGGTAATGAAGCCTGGCTGCACAATGTTCATATCTCCCCGTACAACATCGCCAGTCAGTACTTTAACCATGACCCCCTACGCAACCGTAAGCTGCTACTCCATCGCAAGGAAATCAGCAAACTCGTTGGCAAGGTTGAACAACAAGGATTAACCCTGGTTCCCTTAAAGCTCTACCTCAAAAATGGTTGGGTGAAGGTGAGTATTGGTTTGGCGAAAGGGAAGAAACTCCACGACAAACGCGAGAGTCTCAAACGTAAGCAACAAGATCGTGAGATTGCTCGGGTGATGAAGTCGTATTAGGGCAAGAGGCAAGAGGCATAACCCACCCCTAACCCCTCCCAAGAGGGGATGGCAAGAGGCAAGAGGCAAGAGGCGGGGCAATTGTTTGTGGTTGCCCGGCTTTTGCGGCTGTTAAGCGTTAACGGGGATTTGGGGTGGGGACTAGCCTGGATTGGGGTTAACGCAAGAGTAATAGTCCAGATTGGACGAGGCCGACAAAAATTCCCAAGAGTCCACCTAGATTAACAATGGCTTGGAGTTCGCTTTTGACAATCCCTTCGACAGCGGTTTCTAAGTTTTCAGGAGACGTGGCTCTGACTCGGTTCACGATGACCTGATCAATCGATAAAATAGGGATAGCTTGAGCGACAATTTTTTCCAGGTCTTCTTCCAAATAGCGATCTAACACTAAGGCTAACTCGTAGCTGATGGGTTCTAAAGATGAATTGACGGTTTCCGAGGACTGTAGGCGACTAATGGCGAGTTGGGCAACATTTTCAAAATCTACAGAGTTGCTGAGACTCTCAAATAGAGGTTGTCCTTCGGTTTTGACGTATTTTCGTACACTCTCTTTGAGGGTTTTGCGAAGTTGGCGAACCGTGGAAACGGGCAGGTTTTGTAAGGAGAGGTTTTGCAGAAATTCTTTGAGACGAGACTGCAAGGAAAGGGAGTCAATCACTTCGGCTAGTCGCTCGTTCGCTTGTTCCTTCTCATCTAAGCAAAAGTTTCTCAAGCGAATTAAGGCATTTCGCAAGCCTAAAAAGTTGGCAACTAACCAATAGGTTCCACTACTTTTTTCTCGGAAACTTTCATCGATGATTAAGATATTGCGATCTGTCAAAAAGTCAATAAGAGCCAGGCGAACGGCGTTGGGTGACAAAGCAATTTTCATCAACCAGTCAGACAATTGAGAGGCTTGTCGTTCCGTGAGTTGAAATTCTAGGAGGACATCATCAAAGATTTTGTTGAGTTGATGGTCTAAAAAGTCTTCTCGTCGAGCTAAAACTTTTAAAATCCGGGGGAGCGATCGCCCCGCCAAATCTCGCAAAATCCCAGCAATAATTTTATTACTTTTATCATTGGTATCAGCTTTTAAGCTGCCCTGTGCCATACGCAGAAGCCAGAGAATTGCACCCTGAACCCGGTCGATCGCCAACAGACGGCGAGCGAGTTTTTGCAGCTCACTTGGCGTCAGCAACGACCCCATAATCGTATCCGACACCCGTTTCGCCAGTCGTTCTTGATTGCGGGGAATCAAGCCGGGAGTAAAGGGAAGCCGGTACTTACCAATGGTATAAGCCCGATAAGGACGAAACAACATTTTAATGGCGAGATCATTGGTGAAATAACCAATAACACCGCCAGCAATGGGGGGAATAATCAGAAACCAGATGTCTGGGAGTAGCAAGGGACTAGGAAACAGGGACTAGGGAACAGAGACTAGGGAACAGAAACTCAGAAAAAACAAGACGATTAGGCCGGGGGTTTACAGGCGACGAGAACCCCCATCATGCCGCCCATGAGTGGATAATGGACGACTTGTTCAAAACCGACGGATTGGGCCAATTGAACTTGAGCCGAACCACAGGGAAAGCGATCGAGACTCGGGGCAATATAGGCATATTCATCCTTGAGCTGAAACCGTTGTGCCGTGGGAACCACCAGCGTATCGAGATACCACTGTTGAAAAGCTTGCATGGGGGCGGATTGAGGACGGTGCATATCCAAAATTGCCACCTTAGCCCCCGGTTTAAGGACGCGATAGAGTTGTCGTAACCCCTGAGGAATATCCGTGAGATTTCGTAAGCCATAGCCCATTGTAGCTGCATCAAAGCGGTTATCCGAGAAAGGCAACGCCAAGGCATCGGCCTGCACCCACTCCACCTCTCGCAGTTGCTGGTAACTGCGACGACGGGCCACCTCCAACTGGGCCGAGGAAAAATCAGCACCGACGACGGTTCCCGTTGAACCGACCACTTCAGCCAGAAGTAGGGCCAGATCGCCACTCCCACAGCAGAGATCTAAGACCGTATCGCCCGGTTGGGCCTCAGACCAAGCGATCGCCATCTGCTTCCAGATGCGGTGCGTGCCAAAACTGAGATGGTCATTGAGGCGATCATAGAGAGGAGCGATGCGATCGAAAAGCTGTTGAATCGCCGCTGCGTCCGGTTGCATAGTCATCCCAGAGATTAAGCCGCTAATTTGCTACAGGCCAGGGCTAACGCCATCTGTTGGGTGCAGCGATGAATCCACTCCACCTCGTTTTCTTGAATGGCGTTGGGACTTTTCCACTGGAGGGAAGCTAAGGCCAGCAACTGGTCGCGGAAAACCACAGGTAAGACTAAATGGGCCTTAACGCCAGTGGTTTGATAACTGTCGAGTTTGCCTAATTCAGCGTCTGAACTGACATTGGCGACCCCTTGCACCGATTGACTGGCGATCGCCTCCTGGGCTAACGGGTCATCCTGAAGTTCAATTTTTTCTCCTTGGCCATAGCAGACTGGTTCACCGGCGAGAGCGTTCCCGTCCATCAGTTGCAGAAGGCAGGTATCCGCCTCAAAATTCTCCCCTAAAGCATCGGCGATCGGTTGTAACGAGGCCGCCAAATCTGCCGAGGTTTGGGCCACCTCCATCAAAGTCGATAAGACCGCCATTTGGGCCTGAGACCATTCGAGTTCTTCGGTTTTCTGCTTCAAGAGTTCATAGGTATCGGCGGCCCGTTGGACAACCCCTCGTAACTCATTCGGGTCCCAGGGTTTCGTGATGTACTTATACACCTGCCCAGAGTTGATCGCCTCGACCAAGTCCTCAATATCCGTAAACCCAGTCAGGATAATCCGGACCGTATTGGGAAACTGCGTGACCGTCTTGCTGAGGAACTCCGTCCCTTTCATTTCCGGCATCCGTTGATCAGAAACGATCACCGCTACTTCGCCTTGTTTTTCCAGAACCTCCAGGGCTTGGATGCCACTTTCGGCTTTATAGACCTGAAACTCACGGCGAAACGTGCGGTAGAGCAAATCTAGATTATCTGGCTCGTCGTCAACCACCAGCATTTTAGGTTTCTTAGGTCGCATCGAAGTCCTCAATCGAGTCTTTACATCATCAAGTTCTGGCATGGTATTGATTGTACCTACCTCTATTTGGACAGTGTGTCCGCGATCTAACTCAACCTCTCTCATGTCGCCTTTTTGGAGAGAGCTAAGCACCTGATCTATGATACGTTGCCAGGTGGGCGATCGCGAAATCCCAGGCCATTTATGAGCAAATCTTTAGATATGGCTGCTTTCGTGCCGGCTTTGGGCAGTTTATGATGGACTCTCCTAGATTAACCGTTCACCCTATTGACTTGGAAACCCCATGGATGTCATTCCTGCAATCGATCTATTAGGTGGCCGTTGTGTGCGCCTCTACCAAGGAGACTATGAGCAGTCTCAGACCTTTAGCGAAGACCCCGTCGCCATGGCTCAACAGTGGTGCGACCAGGGGGCCACTCGCCTGCATTTAGTGGATCTCGATGGGGCCAAGGGCGGTCGTCCTGAAAACAGCGAGGTGATTGGGGCGATCGCCCGTCGCTTGTCGATTCCGGTGCAATTGGGCGGGGGACTGCGCGATCGCGACAGTGTGGCCCGAGTCTTAAACAGCGGCATCGAGCGGGCCATCCTGGGAACCGCCGCCGTGGAACAGCCGCAACTGGTTGAACAACTCTGTCAGGAGTTTCCCGGACAAATCGCGGTTGGCATTGACGCACGGGACGGCTGGGTAGCCACCCGAGGCTGGCTCGAAACCTCCCAAGTCAAAGCTACGGACTTAGCCCAACAGATGGCTGAATTGGGGGTGGCGGCGATTATCTACACCGATATTCATCGCGATGGAACCCTCAGCGGTCCCAATCGTGAGGCGTTGCGGGAGTTAGCCGAAGCCATTACCCCTCCGGTGATTGCCTCGGGAGGCGTCAGTTCTGTGTCTGACTTATTGGCGTTACTGTCCCTCGAACCGGTTGGGGTGAGTGGGGCCATTGTCGGACGCGCTCTTTACACGGGAGATGTGTCCCTGAAAGAAGCCCTCCGGGCGGTGGGTGAGGGACGTTGGCAAGATGTCCCCCCGGATTTAGGGTCCTCTACTTTTGCGTAACGCGGCTTTAACGACGACTCTCGGGGACTGTCTGAGGGCGGTTGTGGGGTTGGCGGTGCGTTTGACGATGGCGTAGGCTGCCGTGGCGGAAGTTCTGCCGTAGCCATTGACGGAACTTATCTTCGATCGCAAAGGCCTCGCGCTCGAAGACATTATCTTCGTAGACAAGATTGGCCCGCTTATACTCGCGAAAATACTCCTGGCCAAAGGCATGGAGTCCCCCCAACTCCTCTGACTGGCGTACATGGACTAATTCATGAGCTAGGAGTGCTAACTGTTCGGGATCTTCGGGATGATAGGGGCCATTAACGTAAATTCGGTTTCCATAGACTTGCGCGTTCGATGAGCCGAGATCGAGCCGTAAGTTGGCCCCAACCCAGTGATCGATGAGTTCGACATCGTAAAGGACTTCGACGCGATCGACCAACTCTCCGAAGAACGGACGCAGATAGCGTTTTTGGGATGGGGTGAGGGTAGAGCCTTGGGGGTATCGGTGTCGCATGATTTGGGCGATCGCCCGATAGGAAACAGCACCGAGACGCGTCAAGGCCGGTTGCGGTAAACTCTCAGGGACGTTGCCGTGGCAGAGTTGCCCTAGAGGGGTATGCTGTGAGGTACAGGAGATGACCGTGAGTTCCGAGATGGACCAACCGCTGAGGCTGAGGGCTAGAGATCCCCAGAAACTCAATAAATACACCGCCAGTCGATACCGTAGGCGTTTTGACCTCAGCTGAGAACGAGGTTGATGGCCTCGTCTAACATGAGGGTCTCGTCTGACGGAGGAAAGAGGGCTTTCAAGGGGATGCGGGTTCAACTGAGGCGATCGCATTGCAGTCTCAAATTTGGCTAACACAGACAAACAAGGTTTGGAAACAGGCCCGAGGAACTCATCCCAACTCTGACTCGGAACAGAGTTGGGGGACCTAGCCTAAGATTACAGACAGTTGAATAGTGACTGTTTTTAAGAGAAAAACTACTACCTGCAACGATTTACGTTTCAGGTTCTGTACTATTACGTCTGTCTAAAGGCTTAGATTAAGGGGTTAAGATGTCCTATTACCTTTACTTATACTAAACAACAGACGCTGTCTCTTGGTAGTGTCGCCCGTCTCTATCCTACGACGATCGCCGTTGACAAAACGTTCCAAGGGACTTTAACCTATCGAATTGTTAAGAGCTTCCTGTATTCTGGACTACATTAAACCTGACAAACGGCGATCGCAATTCCCGTTACCAATCAACCTTGTATTACAATTTATCTGCACCCTCATTCGTTCTGGAATCGCAATCTAATCAATTCCCTAAATTATGACCCAAGCTAACTCGAAGTCATCCCCAGATTTGACGACCCATTCTGCCAGTACGTCTGGAGATATCAACGGTTCAAAATTTCCGTTTTTGCCAATTCAAGAGCGATATCCTGAAACTTGGTCAACGGAGGAGTTTATTGAACAGCATCAAATTCCAGGGATTCCCATTGTTCTACGCCAAGGTGTCTCAGAACCGGAGTGGAATTTAGATTATCTTGAATCCAAAATTGGTGAGCAGAAATTTCTCTGTCGGTTCTATGGTTCTGAACGTAAAACCTTAGATAAACGACAGTGGACAACTATCGGCAGCGGTATTACCGCCAAATCTCTATCGTTTTCCGAGTATGCTGATTTAGTGCGATCGGGGCAAGCTCATGAAGAAGACATTTACTTGGCCAAATGTCCCCTTGCTGAAACAGCTTTAGCCGCTTCTCCGAGCTTGCAAAATCTCGGCCAACAATTTCATCTTCTCAAAGGGATGACAGACTTCAATCTTTGGGCGGGGGCTGGTGGCCATACCGAAAGCTTGCATTACGATACCTTCGATGGCACTCTAATCCAACTCGCGGGACAGAAACGAGTTGTTTTGTTTCCCCCTTCACAACTATCTAACCTCTATCCCTTTCCCCTCATCGGTCATCTACATCATGGCCTAAAGTTGCGATCTTGGTTTAGCCAAGTGTATCCCGACAACCCCGATTTCGAGGCGTTTCCTGGTCTCAAAGACGCATTTAAACACCGGTATGAAGTAATCTTAAATCCCGGTGATGTGCTGTATTTACCGGTGGGGTGGTGGCATGAAGTCTCTGCATTAGGAGAGGGATTTGTCTGCTCAGCAAATCGGTTTTGGGCTGTCACACCGCGACGGCGATTGTTCTCGAAATGGAGTTCTTGGCGCACCTATTTTGCCTTTTTGTTGTCCATGCCCTTTATGAGCTTGAAGTTTGTGCAAGCCCTGTTTAAGTCCAATCGTAAAGAAGAATTGGAGAAAGTTTTGCGTATGTTTTAAACCTAATCATTATAAATTGGGGTTTAACGTGGAGTTGACCGGTTATTTTTGAAGTGCGATCGCCCCGCTGAAGTATCCCAACTAATCGAGATCAATTCGGGCCACATGAAACCCCATCACACATTGATAATGATGACCGGTGCGATCGCTACAGTGACTCATCACCCGGCCACAATCGAGTTTCCCCCCATGCCAACGAGGTTGTCCATTGTGGTCAGCCAACACACAGCCTTGACAAACCTGACAAGTGGGGATAAGAGAATTGTCCGTTAAAATCACAACCATGATTCTAAGACCTCCGAAACTGGATTTACGCTGACCTAGCTCCATTGTATGCCGTCTAATCAGCGGTGGCTCAGGAATGGGTCGAGAGTTGGCGATCGCCCGCCGCCGAGACCCAACTCCACCCTTCACCTACCGCCCCAAAAACGCTACAATCAGGAGTTCACGTCCTGACTTGTCTTAACTCTAACCTCAGCCCCGAAACCAATCCAGCACAACCGTACCAGTAACCGTACCCCCCACAGACTCATCGAGACGATTCAACTCAAATCATGACTCAGACTAACTTCGAACTCCTGGCCGCCAGCGATCCCATGCTGGCTGAGATTCTCAACCAAGAACTACAACGGCAGCGGGATCACCTCGAACTGATTGCCAGCGAAAACTTCACCTCCGCCGCCGTTCTCGCGGCCCAGGGATCGGTTCTAACCAACAAATATGCCGAAGGACTGCCGAAAAAACGCTACTACGGCGGTTGCGAGTATATCGATCGCGCCGAACAACTGGCGATCGACCGCGCCAAAGAGCTATTTGGCGCCGCTCACGCCAACGTTCAACCCCATTCCGGCGCTCAAGCCAACTTTGCCGTTTTCCTAGCCTTGCTGAAGCCAGGAGACACCATTATGGGCATGGATCTCTCCCATGGGGGCCACCTCACCCACGGGTCTCCGGTGAACGTTTCCGGCAAATGGTTTAACGTCCAACATTACGGCGTTAACCAAGACACGGAACAACTCGACTACGACGAAATTCGCCAACTAGCCCTCCAACACCGGCCCAAACTCCTCATCTGCGGCTACTCCGCCTATCCCCGAACCATCCATTTCGACAAATTCCGGGCCATCGCCGACGAAGTGGGGGCCTATCTCATGGCCGATATCGCCCATATTGCCGGCCTCGTCGCCAGTGGCCATCACCCCAACCCTCTCCCCCATTGCCACGTCGTCACCACCACCACTCACAAAACCCTGCGTGGTCCCCGTGGCGGCTTGATTTTGACCCAGGACCCGGATTTAGGCAAAAAATTCGATAAAGCGGTCTTCCCCGGTAGCCAAGGGGGTCCCCTCGAACATGTCATCGCCGCCAAAGCCGTGGCCTTTGGCGAAGCCCTGAAACCGGACTTTAACACCTATTCGGGCCAGGTGATTGCAAACGCCCAAGCCATGGCGACGCAATTGCAGGAACGGGGATTGAAAATTGTCTCAAATGGAACCGACAATCACTTGATGTTGGTGGATTTGCGATCGGTGAGTATGACCGGAAAACGGGCCGATGCCCTCGTCAGTGAGGTGAACATCACCGCCAACAAAAATACTGTTCCCTTTGATCCCGAATCTCCCTTTGTCACCAGTGGCTTGCGGTTAGGATCTCCGGCCATGACAACTCGCGGCATGGGGGTTGAGGAATTTAAAGAAATTGGTAACATTATCGCCGATCGCCTCCTCAGTCCTGACGATGACGCCGTCGCCAAGCAATGTCGTCAACGGGTAGCTACCCTCTGTCAGTCCTTTCCGCTGTATCCACATTTACGGATTCCGGTAGCGGCTATGGCGTAGATTAAGTATCCGCGATAACAGAGTTTCTGGGCAGTCCTTTTGGGCTGTCCTTTTTTGTCTGGAGGGAATAGGGAATAGGGAACAGGCAAGAGGCAGGAGGCATAACCCACCCCTGCCCCTCCCAGGAGGGGAAGGCAAGAGGCATAACCCACCCCTGCCCCTCCCAGGAGGGGAAGGCAAGAGGCAAGAGGCATAACCCACCCCTGCCCCTCCCAGGAGGGGAAGGCAAGA